>JAKLDZ010000017.1 GCA_022703255.1 Myxococcota bacterium
AGCACCAGCACCGGCGTGTACAGCAGCTCCCGCCAGAGCTCGAGTCGCAGCGAGGTGGCGAAGGTCGAGGTGGACTCCAGGGAGAACGGGTCGCGCCCCGCTCGGATGACGAGGGACGCCGCCACCCAGAACGAGAGCAGCGTCGAAAGGGAGAACCCCGTCATCAGGAGGGCGAGGGTTCGAATCGGATCCCGACGTATCAGCGCGCGGTGAGCGAGGCCGCCCAGGGCGAGCCCGGACAGCACCAGGGCGAGCAGCGAGGAGAACGCGTAGGTGTCGTGGCCGAACACGAAGGTGAGCAGCCGCGCCCAGACCATCTCGCACGCAAGCATCGCCATGCCGCTGACGAACGCCGCGGCGAGCGAGGCGGCGCGGATGACGCGCACGCCGGGGAGCGCTGGCCCGGCCGACGGGCGGTCGTGCACGCGCGGGGTCCGGCGCAGGGAGGCCGCGACCGCGAGCAGTGCCGCAAGCCCGCCGCAGATCGCGGCCGCAACCGAGGAGCGGGCGATGCCAAGCGTCGAGATCGCCCAGAAGCCCGCTGCGAAGGCGCCGGTGGCGGCGCCGGCCGTGTTGAACGCGTACAGGATGCCGATGTGCCGCGCCACGGAGCCAGTCGCGGAGAGGGCGTGGACGAGCAGCGGGATCGACGCACCCATCGGGAGGCACACGACGGTGACGATCGAGAGCGCGCAGGCTCCGCGGAGGGCCACGCCCAGGGGCAGGGCCTCGGATGCGGAGGAGAACGACGGAATCGCGGACAGCGATGCGAGCAGGGACGGCGCGAAGAGCGCGCAAGATGCGAGTCCCAGCTCGAGCCATGCATACGCGAGGAGAGGAGGAGTGCGTCGACGGGACAGCCTGCCGCCAAGACTCGCGCCGGCGGCAATCCCGAGCATGAAGCCCGCCGTGACCAGGGCCACCGCGTCGGTGGAGTTGCCCAGGGGCACCACCAGCGCGCGGGACCAGAGCACCTCGTAGGCCAACGCCGCCAGCCCCGACAGGAACGCGGCGATCCAGATGACGAGCGTAGCTGCCATGATCAGCCGCCCGCGAATGCCCCCTCCCGATAGAACCCCTCGAGCAATGCGTCCTTCTCCCCGAATCGCTCCTGCAACCATCGCGCGATGCCGTCGTCATCCGACGGGAGCGAGTCGATCGGATACCGTCGCACGTGCAGGTGCGCCTTGCGTGCGAATCCCTGGATGTATTGCCACAGGCTCGGCACCCCCTTCTCGTAGCCGAGCGTCAGGTCGTAGACCGCGGTCACGTGGCTGCGCAGCCCCTGCACCGTCGCGACGAACCCCTTGGTGCGCGGCACGAGCGTGTGATTCGGCAGAGGGAGGCCCTGCTTCTCGGCCCAGGCGCGGCTGGACTCGAGCTTCTGCGCGGTCAGGCGGGTTCCTTCGGGGAAGGTGACGAGCCACATGGGAACCCGATCGCGGACGAGCGACGCGAAGGTCCGTTCGATGGAGGAGCGGTCTTCGGCCCAGTTGCGTTCGAGGAAAGGGCAATCGAGGAAGGACAGGCCCCAGCCCACGCCGGGGACGTACTTGACCGCCTTCTTGACGAACCACTTGAGATCGCCGAGGCGGTCCTTGGTCCGCGCGTAGGCCATCAGGAAGGTGATGTCGGTCATCTGCTGGTGGTTCGCGAAGACGATCGCGTTCTCGCGCACGGGGACGTCGTCGCCCGAGACGACCAGGCGAACGTCGTAGAGGAGCTCGCCGGCCTCGACACACCACCCCCACCAGGTATCGGCTGCCCAGCGGTTGAACTTGCGGAAGCCCTGTCGGGAGACGGGCTTGATGGCGAGGCTCGCGGACTGGGCGGAGTTGATGGCGATGAGGCTCGAGAAGAGGAATGCGGTGGTGGGCAGACCGGTGGCGAGACCGGCGGCGCGGTCGCGTGCGCGGGGGGGGTTGTCGAGAGGAGGCAGGGGCATGGAGCGGCAATGTAGGCGAAACCGCGTGCGGGGGGAAAGGGGTGGGGGCGGCGCCGAGTCTTCTGCTATACTTCGCGCCCATCTCGCGGCTCGAGTGCGACGGGGCGCTGCGCCGTCGCGATCCTCTCGTGTCTCTGATATACTTCGCCGTCTTTTGCCTGGAGGCTGCTCATGTCGATCCGACCCTTCGCTCGCGCTCTTCTCGTGGTCCCCGCACTGCTGATGGCCTGCTCGTCGACCGATGACACCTCGACGACGGATCCCGCGGACGACAACAACCCGTTCCTGCAGGACATGAGCAACTCGGGCAAGGCCGACACGGCCTATCTGAACCCCGACGGAATCGAGGTGGAGCTGGATGTCGAAGCCGACGTGCAGGCGCCCGCGTACCGCGTGCTCGAGTCGCCGGCGTTCGTGGCGCAGTTCGCCACGACCTACCTGCGTGAGCGCAAGGAGTTCTACGTCGAGTCGATGGCCGAGGACGTGACCTCGAAGAACCGTGCGGAGTGGCTCGTGGACGGCGCGTGGATCGACGCGGCCAAGGCGGCCACGGTGGACAAGGCGAAGCTCACGCACTTCCGGATCAAGGGCGTGAACGCGGTGCTGCTCAACGGGGTGAGCGAGGGGGTCAAGGAGGGGCAGGTCTTCGAGGCGAAGGTGCCGGTCAACCCCTTCACGGTCTTGACGGATGCGGGGGACACGTGCGCCAACAAGGACGGCCACATCGACCTGAGCCAGTCGGTCTACTGGTATCTGTGGAACCCCGAGAAGTCGACCTGCAAGATCCCCACGCAGCAGATGAAGCTCACGGTCTCCAAGATGTTCGCGCCGTCGCAGCAGACCTACCCGGAGTTCGATCGGCTCGTGAAGGACGGCAAGATCACCGCGGTCGTGCTGTTCGGGCAGATTGGCGACGGGCCGATCGACGACAGCGAGACGGGCGTACGCAACATGAAGATCATGTCGAACTGGCTGCTGAGCGGCGGTTTCCAGGAGGTCACTCCGGCGCCGATTGGACGCAGGTTCACCCGGCACGTGGGACAGGCCGACTTCGAGATCGACCTGTACTCGCCGAACGACTTCGCGGGGCTGTCGGACTACGCGCACTTCGGCAACTTCCAGACGGCGATTTCGGAGCACGAGATCGTGGTGTATGACGGCCACAGCATGCTGGGCGCCAGCGACTTCTGGTCCAAGCCCAAGTACCCCGACTCCTACCAGATTCACATCTACGGCGGCTGCCTCGGATACGAGTACTACGTGCGTCCGATTCGCGACGGCAAGGGCGGCTGGGAGAATCTCGATCTGGTATCGAGTGTGGTCGAGGTGAGCGCCGACGCCAACGACATCGCCGGACCGTTCTTCGCCAAGATCCTGTGGGCCATGGATCACAACTACAACGCCACCTGGCGCGAGCTGCTCCTCGCCATCCGCAATCGCGTGGGCGACTCCACCTTCGGCGCCAGCGGCGTGCGCGACAACTGCTTCTCGCCTGAGGGCTCGCTGTGCGGCGGCGGCACGGGCGGAGCGGCCGGCGCCGGTGGAGCCGGGGGCGAAGGCGGCTCCGCGGGCACCGGTGGAGCCGACAACGACGCCGGCGCGTCCACGGGCTCCTGCTCGGGACACTGCGGCGAGTCGACCGCGGCGCCCGACAGTGATCCGGCCTGCTACTGCGACGATTCCTGCAAGGGCTTCGGCGACTGCTGCGCAGACTACGCCCAGGTCTGCAACTGATTCCCCGCCCCTGACCCCGTTCCCAGCAATCCGCACTTCAGGACGCTTCCCCTACCGATCATCGTAGACCCCTCCGGTCGCAGGCTTCGACGGTCCCGTCTTCGCCGGCGTCGTCGGCGCCGTCTTGGCCGGCTGCGTCACCGCCGTTGCCGGGCTCGCAGGTGTGACGCGCGTTGCGCCTGCGGTCGACGCGACCACGGGAGCAGATGGCGACGCGGCCGGCGCAGCGGATGGCACCACCGCGGAAGACGGCATGGCAGAGGGCTGGGGCGTCGAGGCGACCACGAGCCCGTCTGGACCCGGTGAGGCCCCCGCAGCGGAGCCTCCTGTGATCATGCGGAATCCGACGGCGAAGCCGGTGACGATGACGAGGAACACAGCGACGGAAGCGCCGATCAGCACGCCGACGCCTCGCCTCGAGTTGGTGGCGTTGGTGGACAGCGCGAGACCGTCGCGCGTTCCGGCGGCGGTGGAGCTCGAGGCGATCACCGGCGCGCCCGACTGTCCCAGCGCCGAGCCCGCCGACTGCACGGTTCGGGCGGAGGACCAGGACGCGGCGGCCTCCGGACCGAGCAGCAGACCGGTCAGGGCCACTGCGGCTTCGCCGGCGGAGGCGAACCGCTTGGAGGGATCACGGCTCACGCACCCGAAGAACCACGCGTCAAAGGCGGGAGGCAGCCGCCCTGCAGCACCAATCTCCTCGGCGCGTTGACAGGGCGAGACCAGAGGCAGCGACAGCACCTCTCCCATGAGCGATGCGAGCGATGCGTCCGGATCGCTGCCGGCACGCCAGTAGGGCTTGCCCGCGAGGAGGAAGAACGCGATGAGGCCAAAAGCCCAGACGTCGGTGCGCGGCGTGATGGCCTCGCCGGCAGCCTGCTCGAACGCCATGTATAACGGCGTCCCCTTCACCTCGCGGCTGAGCTTCGTCCCCTGGCTCAGCACCTTCGCGATGCCGAAGTCGAGGATCTTCACGAGCAGCTCACCGTTGTCCCGACGCGTCGCAAACACGTTCTCGGGCTTGAGATCGCGATGCACGATCGGCTGCAGCGTCCCGTCCTTCGCCACGTGTCCGTGCGCCCTGTCGAGCCCGATGGCCACCTGCTGCATCGTCGCCGCGGCTTCCGCAGGGCTCAGCGGTCCCTGGCGGAGCACGAGCGCCTCGAGCGACTCGCCCCGGAGCAGCTCCATGACCAGGAAGGGCATGGAGGTCTGCTCGTCGTAGCCGGCGTCGAGCACGCGCACGATGTGCTCGCTGTTGACGCGTGCAGCGATCTTGGCTTCGACCTCGAACTTGGAGACAGCGTCCCTGGAGCCGAGCACGTGGGGCCAGAGCACCTTGAGGGCGACGTGCGCCTCGGTGGAGGTGTGCTCAGCGACGTAGACCGCGCCCATGCCGCCTTCCGCGAGGAGCTTCTCCACGCGGTAGCGGCCTCCGAAGACCTGACCCGGCTGCAGCAGTTCCGACATGGCGACGGGAGGCTACCCGTGCTGCAAGGAGGAGGGAAGGGCGAACGATAGGGCGGCACACGAACGACCGTGAGGTCAACGCGAGGGATTCTGCTCGAAATCGTATTCGAGGCGAAGAGCGACTACAGCAGCGGAGACAGGAGTCTTGCCCCGCTCTGTGCGAAGCGCTCGGTCCATCGCTCGTCGTCGCGCGGATGGACTACGGCACTGGAATCGGCGGCAACGGCGCTCACTCTGGCTGCAACCGATTCCACCACGGTCCGGTCGAACAGACTCGCGGTGACCTCGAAGTTCAACCGGAAGCTCCGGTTGTCCATATTGAGCGTGCCCACCGATGCGAAGTCGTCGTCGACCACGAGCACCTTGGCGTGAAGCCTCCGTCTGCCCAGGCGAAGGACTCTCGCTCCGGCCTTGAGCAGCGCGGGGACGTACGAACGTGCTGCCGCGTCGACGGTCCTGTGGTCGCTCGCCTCCGGCACGACGAGGAGCACGTCGACGCCGCGGAGGGCGGCGCTCACCAGGGCTGCGAGCATGGGCTCGTCGGGAACGAAGTAGGGAGTGAGGACCCACGCGCGGCTGCGCGAGGAGGCGATGGCCGCGAGCCATTGACCGTAGATCGCGAAGCTGTCGAAGTCGGGACCGGAGGCGACGATCTGCACCGGGCACGAGCCCTGCGCCGCAGGTTTCGGGAGGTACTCGGGGCCGGTCGGACGCTCGGGCGAGCTGAAGATCCAGTTCTCGAGGAACACGAGCTGCAACGCTGCCACCGCGTCCCCCTCCAGCCTGACGTGCAGATCACGCCAGGAGGCGTCGCCGCTCAGCGTCTCGTCGTGCAGGTCGTCGACGTTCATGCTGCCGGTGAATCCGATGCGGCCATCGACGACGACGATCTTCCGGTGGGTCCGGAAGTTGACGTACCAGGGTTGGAAGCTGGCGAAGGAGGCTTCGTTGAAAGCCGCGACGACTCCGCCGGCGTCGCGCAGGGGTTGCAGGAAGCGTCGGGACAGGCTCCAGGAGCCGATGGCATCGACGAGCAGGCGCACCTCCACGCCGCGTTTCCTGGCGTCGACGAGGGCATCGAGGAGGCGCTGGGCGACGATGCCGGGCTCGAAGATGAAGTACTCGAGATGGACGTGGTGGGTGGCGCCGCGAATGGCTTCGAGGATGGATTCGTAGGCTCCCGGGCCGTCGCACAGAGTGACATGGGCGAGCAGCGGCGGGGCCTCGCCGAGCTCGAGGGCGAGACGTGCGAGGGGGTGACGAATCGCGGCGTCGCAGGCGCGGACCTCGCGGGCGTGGACGGAGGACTGCACGTTCGCGCGGGCGCGGGCGCACCGGAGACGCTTGCGTGCAATGCGTCGTGGGCCGAACAATACGTAGATCGGGATGCCGATGAGGGGCATCAGGGCGAGCGCGAGGGACCAGGCCACGGTGGCCACGGGAGAGCGACGCTGCAGGACGAGGTAGATCACCGCCGTAGCGGTCCACGCGACCTCGGCCATGCTGAGCGCCAGGCTCCAGCTCATGGACTCGTCGTAGCGGAGGAGGCGCGAGCATGGAAGCACCGGTGACGCAGGGTGGACCGGAATGCGGGCTTGAAAGCGAGCCGCGGCCGCGTAGTCTGGCGTTCATGGAACCGGCCGGCGGGTACCTCTGCCCGGAGTGCGGGCGCCAGGACGCCGCGCCGGGCGTGTGCCCAGCCGACGGTCACGCGCTGAAGCCGACGGGCCGCGATCCGATGCTCGGCAGGATGATCGGCAGCTACCGGGTCGTCGCCCTGCTCGGCGAGGGCGGCATGGGCCGGGTCTACAAGGGCCTGCACCCCGGCATCGGAAGCCGCGTCGCTATCAAGGTGCTCCACGGCCACGCCGCCTCCGACCGCAACGCGATCGCCCGGTTCTTCTCCGAAGCGAAGGCGGTGAACATCATCCGCCACGAGTCCATCGTGAACGTGCTCGACCTGTCCATGCTCGACAACGGCGAGCCGTACATGGTGATGGAGTACCTCGACGGGATGGCGCTCGACACGCTGCTCACGCGTCAGGGCAGGCTCGAGCTCGCCTTCGGGTGCAGGCTCCTGGCGGAGGTGCTCGACGCGCTCCAAGCGGCGCACGTGCACGGCGTGGTGCACCGGGATCTGAAGCCCGCCAACGTGTTCGTCACTCCGTCGGGCCACGCCAAGGTCCTGGACTTCGGCGTGGCGAAGCTGCGCGTCGGCGACGGCGCCGCGGGGCTCACGCAGTCCGGCGCGCTCCTCGGGACTCCCTACTACATGTCTCCCGAGCAGGCGGCGAGCCAGCCGGTCGATCACCGATCGGATCTGTACAGCGCAGGAGTGATGCTCTACGAGGCGCTCACGGGCGCCAGGCCATTCCAGGCCACGTCGCTGTTCGAGCTGCTGCGCAAGCACGTGCAGGAGAGCCCTCCCCCGCCACGGGCGATGCGACCCGACCTCCCACCTGCCGTGGACGCGATCGTGATGCGCGCGTTGGAGAAGGACCCCGCGCGCAGGTTCCAGAGCGCGGCGGAGTTCCGTGCCGCCCTCGACTCCATCGCCGGGTCGCCTTCGTTCGCGGCCGCCGCGGCGCCCGCAGCCTTCGCGCAGCTCCCCGGTCCTCCTCCGAACGCGGATCGCGCGCTCTCACACGCCTTGCCGGCGACGGTATCGGGAGTGACCGCGCCTGTCTTCGCAGGGGCAGAGGTCTCCGCGGCCCGCCCTGGAAGATCGAGCGGCGTGTGGTGGAAGCTCGGCCTCGCCGTCGTTGCCCTCATGGCCCTGCTCGCGGTCATCGGAATCGGGGGGGTCTACGCGCTCGCGAGGGTCATGGGCTCGGACCTCACGCCGCAACCCAGATACCACCGTGCCGAGGAAGCCTATCTGCGCAAGTTCGACCCGGTCGCGTTCGCGCCCAAGGCGCTCTCGATCGCGCGCCAGCACCACGCCGACGCGGAGCTGACGAACATTCACGTGACGGGAGCGTCAATCGACGGAACGGTCGACCTGGTCGGGGGAAGCGAGGCGACCGCGATCCTGATGTTCCTGTCGCCGCGTGCGGGCCAGGGCAATTGCGTGGTGACGGTGCTCGCCAACGGCGACGGGGTCACGTCGATGATCTCGAGCGTGGGAGGGCGCGCGCGGCCGCGGATCCCGCTCCCGGTGTGTGGCTTTGCGAAAGTGATGGAGAAGGCCCGGGCGCAGGGGATCGACGGAGCGGGGCCGATCTCGGCGACGTACACCTTCGCGTCGCCGGGCGGATTCCAGTGGTTTCTGGGGCAGGGCGACAAGTCGGCGCACGTCGTGGACGACTGCCCGGCCAGGAAGTAGACCGGATTCGCTATCCGCTACGACGCGCCACGCCATCCAGTGCGCAGCATGCGCAGTGCGTTGCCGTGGCAGATCGCCTCGGCCGGCCCCCTGCCGAGGGCGAGCTTCAATGCATCGGAGAGCTTCCGGAGCTCTGCGCTCGTTTCCAGTCCCGGAAGCGCGGGCTTGATGAACCCGTCCAGATCGGTGCCAATCGCGATGCCGTCCCAGGTCCCCGTCAGGTCGTGGATGTGCCGCGCGTGCCTGCACAGCAAAGCCACCGAGTCCTCGAACGTGCGTGGCTTTCCCCGACACGCGTTCCCCGTGAGGTAGTGCGTGCACAGCAGCAGCCCGACCAACCCGCCGCGCTCGACGATCCTGCGAATCCACTCGTCTTGCAGGTTGTACTCGAGTGCTTTGGACCCCTCGCTGCGCGCCGCGCCGTGCGATACGAACACGCAGACCTTGCGTTCGCGATCGTTGCGATCGAGCCAGTCGAACAGCTCCCGCATCGACTGCTCGCTCAGGTGGGTGGCGTCGATCATCACGCCGTGCTCGGCACAGGCCTCGACGAGCGCCCATCCGAGCTCGGTGAATCCGGTCTTTGGCTGCGGGAACAGCTTCCGATAGAGCCAATCGGGCAGGAAGGGGATCGCCGCGACGTTGGTCGCCAGGGCACGGTAGAACAGGTGGGCCACGGTCACGTACGCCACACCGAGGGAGGCGAGCTTCGCCACGCTCTCGCGCACCTGTCCGGGGGTGCTGCCGAGCAGGAATCCCCCTTCGACGCAGTGCACGACGGCCACGCGGTCCTCGCCCACGATCCGGTCGAGCTGTGCGGGATTCCTCGCCACCTCGGCGCCCCGGTGCGCGCGCACCTCCCCCTCGACGTCGTCGTACTGCACCATCAGATCGTGGAAGTAGTCCGGCCCCGGCGGGTCCCCGTCGAAGTGCCGCGGGTCGAACTCGTCGAGCGGCACGTACAGACACGAGAGCGCGACCCTGACGTTGCCCTCGATCAGCTGAGGGACGGTGACCGCGGGAGAGAGGGTGTCGGCGGGGTAGTTGGCGAGGACGTTGGCGAGCTCGAGGATCCAGTAGCGAAGCCAGTCGCGGAAGCTGGCGTGGCGGCGGTCGCGGAGTGCGGCCCGAGTGCCACGGCGGCCGCGACGACCGAGATGGGGAGCATCCTCGGCGTCGGGGCGCACGTGCATGGGGAGGTGGGCGTGGAGATCGACGATCATCGCGTCGAGGATGCTAGCAGGTATCTCGGAGGGAGGACGAATCCCGGGCAATTCGACCGCACGCGGGAAGCGGCCCGGTGTGTCTTCGGGAGTGCGGAGAGCAGCGTGAACGGACCTGCTACGATTCGTCTCGGGTCACGAACTGAATCCGTCGGACGCAATCCACCGCGAGCTTCCCGCGTCGTGATATGCTGGCTCCCTGCGTCTCGCCACGGGCAAAGGGAGCGAAGCGATGAACAAGTCGGAGGACCGGATTCGGTTCGCAGCGATGCTGTCGGCCTTGCCAATCCTGCTCGCAACCTCGTGCGCAAGGCATGAGCCCGCTGCGCTCGGCGAGCTCGCCGCCCCCGGGACCTCGGGCGCCACGCAAGCCCTCGCGCCCGCTTTGGGCGTGCAGGTCTCCGCCCCGTTCGACGTCGCAGCCACGGTCCGTCGGGCGCAACGCGTCTTCCGCGCCGTGGACGATGGGTTCGAGGCTGCCGACCGCTCGGGGGTCGCGAAGGTGTCCCGATCGGGAGTCATCGAAGTGATTCCGCGGTCGTTCCGCGGTGGAGACACTCTGGAGACGTCAGGCGCAGCGTTGCGGCTCGAGACGACGGGCGCGCAGCGGGGAGCAGCGGAGCAGCGGGTGACTGTGCAGGCGCGTGAGGCCGGCGAGGGCGTGGAGGTCGCACGAGGTGAAGCCGTCGAGAGAATCGTCCATGGCGACGACGGGCTCGAGCAAAGCTGGCGCTTCGCTTCGAAGCCCACCGGTGGGGGGGATCTGGTGGTGCGCGTGCGGGCGCAGGGGCAACAGTACGCGGGGCAGTCCTCGCAAGGACTGCACTTCGTGGATCCTGTCAGCGGGCTCGGCGTGCGGTACGGCTGGGCGACGTGGGTAGCAGCCGACGGTGCGCGGACGGCGTTGCGCGGAGTGTGGAAGGGTGGGGAGATCGTGATGCGGGTGCCCGCATCGCTGGTGGAGCGATCGCAGTACCCGACGGTGCTCGACCCGCTGATCACGCCGGAGTTCGGGGTGGACAATCCTGTGTTGGGGCCCGACTTCGAGGCGAACGGACGCTACACGCTCGCGTACGGCGGCGGGCAGTTCCTGGTCGTCTGGGTTCTTCAGGGTGCGACCACCGACATGCTCATGGGGACGCGGGTCAAGAGCGACGGCACGGTGCTCGACCCGACGGGATTCCCCATTCAACCGCTGAACGGGACGTCGTACCTCTATGCCGCGTCGGCGGCCTCCGACGGGACGGGCTTCCTGGTCGCCTGGTCGAGGAACGGAGAGGGGCTGAAGGCGCTGCGCGTGACCGGGGACGGCAAGGTGGGTGGGATGCCGGTGAGCCTGACGACCGCGAACTCCCAGAGCCACTCGATTGGATTCGACGGAGCGAACTACCTGGCGGTGTGGACCGACCAACGCAACCAGATCACCGGAGCATCCGCGCCCAACCAGCACATCGACATCTATGCGGGGCGCGTGAGCAAGGCCGGCCTCGCGCTCGACCCGAGCGGTGTCGCGGTCGCAAGCAAGACCCGCAACTCGAAGGATCCGTTCGTCGCCTGCGACGGGACGAACTGTCTGGTGGTCTGGACCGACTACGTGGGGAACCAGAACGGTGAAGCCTACGGGGTTCTGATCGACAAGAACGCGGCGCTCGTCGGGACGGCGGCGAGGATCCCCCAGGCGTACTCCATGGGATCGATTCCGCACGGTTTGACCTTCGGAGCCGGGCAGTATGCGGTGACCTGGACGGCGCGCCCGAACAGCACGACCTACAGGGTCGCACTGTCGCGCGTCACCACGGCCGGGGTGACTTTGGATACCTCCGGCGCGCAGATCGCAACCAAACACCTGACGCCGATCGTCGCGTACGACGGACAGGACTACCTGACGGCATGGCGGGACGGCACGACGATCTATCGGCAACGATTCTCGGCAGCCGCGCAACCCGTGGACCCGGCCGCCGTCCAAGTGGCGGCCAACACCGGCTCGAATCCAGTGCTCGCCGCGGGGCCCGACGGCTCGATCGTCGTCACGAGCGGGTACACCAACGTTCCTGCGACCCTCGACGCCTGGAGGCTCAACCAGGACGGGAGCGCGGCCACGCCCGCGAAGGTGACAGTTGGAGGCATGGTCGCCTCGGAGCTCTACCCGCGCGTGGCGAGCAGCGGCTCGAACCTGCTGGCGGTGTGGACCGATTCCCGCGCGCAGGTCACCGGGGGTCGAAGCTTGTTCGGCGCACGGCTCGCCAACGACGGAGCACAGCTCGATCCGGCAGGAATTCCGATCACCGAGCTTCCGAACCAGGATGGCGCCCTACTGACTCACGACGGCGCCAGCTTCCTCGCGGCATGGAACACGCGACAAGACATCGCCGGGACCCCGCACTACTACTTGCAGACCGCTCGCATCTCGACCGCCGGGGTCCTTGTTGACGCCCTCCCCCATGTCCTCGTCGACCAGACCAACTACTCCGACATCGGACGCGGCCTGGCGTGTGGTGCGGGGCACTGCGTCGCCGCATTCATGACCGGACAAGGCCTGCGCGCGATTCGATTCCATCCCGACGGAACGCTGCTCGACGCCACGCCCATCTCGATTACGACGAACTCGTACACGTATGAGGGGGAGGTGGTGTTCGACGGCTCGAACTTCGTCATCACCTGGAGCACGACGACAGCGACCTATGCGATGAGGTTGTCCCCCGCGGGCACGCTGCTCGACGATCCGATCCATCCGATCCAGGTCGATGCGGCCCGTCATGCGGTGGTTTCGGCCTCGGACGGCGCCGGGTCGCTGCTGGTCTGGCGGGCCGCGGGAATCTTTGGACGCCGGATGCTGGCGGACGGGACTCTGCTCGACGCCACTCCCATCACGATCTGCGAGAACAAGTATCCCAAGGTCTGCAAGCCGGGCGAGGTGCGCCTGGCCTGGGACGGCGCGCGGTACGTCGTGGTGTGGAAGGACGCGCGGGTGGCGACACAGGAGGTCTATGCGGCGCGCGTGACGTCTACCGGCGCCGTACTCGATTCCAACAACGGAGTCCTCGTCGCCGCGCCGCTCTCGAACAACGGCAACGTCGGCCCCGTGGTGACGCGCGTGGAGCACGGCAAGGTCATGGTCGCCTACGCCAAAGAATACACCGACCCGGCGGGCAACACGTACAGCCGCCTGCGCGCGCACATGGTCACCCTCGGCAGCGACGTCGCGTCGTCGTGCTCCATTCACGCGGACTGCATGTCGGGCTACTGCGTCGACGGCGTGTGCTGCTCGACGCCGTGCGATGGAATCTGCCAGGCGTGCTCGGCGGCCACGAAGGAATCGGGTGCAGACGGCACCTGCGGTCCGGCGAAGCAGGGTCTGGATCCTCACGAGACGTGCAAGGACGACGGGTCGCCGGGCTGTACGAAGAACGGGCTGTGCGACGGACAGGGTGCGTGCCAATCGTATCCCACGCCGGGTTCGTGCATCCCGACTCCCTGCACGACCGACGGGCAGTGCACCTCGGGAATGTGCCGCGACGGCGTCTGCTGCAATTCTACCTGCGCCGGGCTGTGCGAGGCGTGCACCGTCGCCCTCAAGGGACAAGGCGTGGACGGCCTCTGCGAGCCGATCCAGGACGGGCTCGACCCGCAGACGGAGTGTGCGGCCGGAGGCCAGAGCACGTGCCAGGGAGACTTCGTGTGCAACGGCGCCGGGCTCTGCCGCTCGGGCATGCGCGGCCAGGTCTGCAATCCGGCGGAGTCGTGCGACGGCGAGAGCTTCCAATACAATCCGGATCGGTGCGACGAGAAGGGCATCTGCCAGGACAAGGGCACATCGCCGTGCTACCCGTACTTCTGCGGCGGAACGGTGTGCAAGACCTCGTGCCTCACGGACGATGATTGCCAGGCTCCGCTCGAGTGCATCAACGGATCCTGCGGCACCGGCAAGGCAATTGGCGCGGTGTGCGCGGCCGACTCCGAATGCTCTCTCGGCCACTGCGTCGACAACTTCTGCTGCGACACCGCATGCAGCACTCCTTGCTCGGCGTGCTCCCACGACAAGAAGGGGAGCGGCGAGAACGGCATCTGCGGTCCGTCGGCCGCGGGGACTCCGGATGACGCGTGTCCGAAGACTGGCGGCTGCGGCGCCGACGGCAAGTGCGACGGAGCAGGAGCATGCCGCGTGACCGCTCCGGAGGGGACATCATGCGGCACGAGCGTATGCGTCGGCCCGTTGACGACCTCGGGCCAGGTATGCGGCGGCGACGGGCTCTGCGGAGTCTCCTCGGGGACGTCGTGCGGCCCCTACAAGTGCTCGCAGGCCACGGGCAAGTGTCTCGCGGAGTGTGCGAGCGATGACGACTGCGCCCCCGGGAACTACTGCAACTCGGTGGTCTGCGCTCCGAAGCTCGACGCCGGCCAGGTGTGCTCGGTCGCGGCGCAGTGCAAGTCCGGATTCTGCGCCGACGGCGTCTGCTGCGATCGCGCGTGTGACAAGCAGTGCGAGAGCTGCAAGGCGCAGCTCAATGCGGCGGGCAAGGACGGCCAATGCGGGCCGGTGAAGGGCGGGACGCTGGATCCCCGCGGAGTGTGCAAGAAGGACGCTGCCAACGTCTGCGGACTCGACGGCAAGTGCGACGACGAGGGGCAGTGCCGGGTCGCACCGAACCTGACCCCTTGCGGCCAGCCACGGTGCGAGAACAATGCGGCCGTGACCGAGGCCTGCGACGGCTTCGGCAAGTGCCAGGCCGACGTGAAGGACTGCGTGCGATTCAAGTGCGACGCGAATACCAAGACATGCATGACGAGCTGCGCTTCGTCGGACGACTGCGCCACCGGGTCGGTGTGTGACCCGGTGAACAAGCAGTGTGCGATCTCGGGAGCGACGTGCGTGAACGAGACGACGTTGAAGCTCGCGGATGGGACGGAGCACAGCTGCGCACCGTACGAGTGCCAGGCCGGAGCGTGTCGCACGAGCTGCGACACCGCGGGGGATTGCGCCGCTGGCAAGACCTGCTCCGACAACAGGTGCGTGGACGGCGGCGATGCTGGCGAAGCGGACGCGCAGGCGCCGACCACGACGGTGACCTCGGATAGTGGGTGCGGATGCCGGACCACCGGAGCGCCTCGTCCGGGGCTCGCCGGAGCGTTCGGGGCGCTGGTCGTCGTGGGACTGCTGGGCAGGCGCCGCAGGCGGGAATAGCGAGCGCTGCACCCGGAGCATCCAGGGGGAGCGATTCGCTCCACTGCCGGCTTTGACAAGCTCCTTGCATCGCAAGATACTCCGCGCCGCAAAGGAGACCGAATGCATCACACATCCCTGATTCGACCGCTCGTCGCGGGCGTCTCGCTGATTGCCGCTCTCGCCGCCTGCGGCGGCCCTGCGCCGCAGCCCGACTTCGCCAAGCCCCCGCCCCCGCCGGTCGCTTCGTCCCCGGCTCCAGCCGACACCGCTTCCGCCGCGCCCCTCGACTCCGCGCCGGCGCCGCTCCCGGAGCCGGCCCCTTCGGCCACGGCTCCTGCTGCGCCCCCTCCCCTGCCCGGGTTCGCGCCGATTCCCGCCGAGGCCAAGGGCAAGTATCCAGGGACAACGATCGCCAAGGCCCGGATGTTCGATCTGAGCGGCGCGTGCCCGGAGCCGATTGGCGCCGACGGCCGCCTCTGCTCCGCTGCCGCCCAGCCGGGCGTGGAGCTGACCAAGGTCCAGATCGAGCGGACGATCCTGCTGTTGACCGATCAACGCGCATTCGGCGGCGCCGCAGCGTCGTGCTTCACGCCGGATCACGCGATGGTGTTCTACGACGACAAGGACCTCCCCATCGCGTGGACGTCGCTGTCCCTGTCGTGCTCATCGCTGCAGGCGCGGCCGCAACTGCAGGGAATCAAGGGGCACGAGGGGATCTACCACGTCAGCTCCGCGGCCATCGGATTCCTGCGCGGCGTGTGCAAGACGCACAAGCTCGCGGCTTGCGAGCCCTCGAAGAAGTAGCTCCCCGGCTCACACGCTCACGCGGTTCTTGCCACCGCGCTTCGCTCGGTACATCGCCTCGTCGGCCCGTTGGAAAAGCGACACCGGATCCCCTGCGGAGACGGGATAGGCCGCCGCGCCGATCGAGATCCCGGGCGACAAGACGATCCCTTCGCGAACGAAGCGGTGCTCGTTCACCGCGCGCAGGATCACGTTGCCCACCTCGACGGTGGCCTGCAGATCGCACCCGGGGAGCGCGGCGCAGAACTCGTCGCCCCCGAAGCGTGTGCCCTGCCCCCGATTGTTGACGACCTCCCCGATGAGGTGCCCCGCCTCCCCGATCACGTACGCCCCGAACAGGTGCCCGTGCGTGTCGTTGATCGCCTTGATTCCATCCAGATCCATCACCAACAAACCGACCGCTGTCCCCGTCGTCGCCGCCGCCACCACCATCAACGACAGCTCGGCGTCGAACTTGCGACGCACCAGCAGCCCCGACAGCTCGTCGATGTTGATCAGCCTCTCCACGAAGTCGTTGTGTTGCTGTTGGACTTCGTCCTGCACCTCGAACCGCGCGACCACCGGTCCCATCACGATCCGGTCCCCTGGCCGCAGCACACACTCCTGCACGCGGGCGCCGTTCACGAAGGTGCCGTTGGTTGATTGCAGATCCACCAGCGCCCAGCAATCACCCCGGTCCTCGATCCTCGCGTGGGTCCAGGAGACTCCGGCATCGGTCAGCACGACCTCGAGCGACGGGTCGCGACCGATGGTGATCGTGCGATCGAGGCGTCGGCTCAAGCCGATTTCGTTTCCGATGAGGACGACGAGCGCGGGGCGGAAGGGGGTCTTGAAGGAATCGATGAGGCGTTCGCGCAGATCGCTCTCGCGGTCGAGCGGGAGGGTCTTCAGGGGGCGCACGGAGGGACGGCGGGAATCGGCCACTGGCGGGAAGATAACACGATGGATCGGGAGCGGGGAGTCATGCAATCGGCGGGCATGGGCGAGGGGCCGCAACCGATTGCCGGCGGCGTCGGCGCGCCACCCACGCGACGGCGGCCGCGAGCAGCGCCTTCGCTCCCCAACCGGCACGCCCCACGGCGGTGCAGCCGCAGCCTTCGTCGCCCTCTCCCGACGCTACACCTGCCCCCGCGTCGGCACCGCTCCCGGCGTTCCCGCCCCCTTCCGCGCCCGCATCGGCACCCGCTGCGTCGCCCACTCCGGACTCGGCCCCTGCGTCGGGCACCACCTGAAGGTTCAACACCACGTAGTCCCCGTCCCGGGTGAACGGCGTGTCCGCGCCGCCAACGAAGACCTTCTGGATCGCCGGCCCGAGGATCCGGAGCTCGGTCTCGATTGCGGTCTGCGCGGCGACATCGACGCGCTGCCCCGAATCGTCCCAATCGACCTGGAGGCCGGGCAATGCCGTCTTCGCGATCGTCTGATCGGCCTTGCCGTCGTGGACGACGGTGGCTTCGGCCGCGGCGACGCGTCGGATCACGCCGGAGTCGTCCGAACGAATCAGGCACACGACTCCATCGCAGGAGGCCTCGCCGAAGGTGCGCTTCGACGCCCCCGACGGATTCGCCAACGCGAGTATCCTGTCGCGGTACTTCGGGGCCACGACCTCCACGGCGAGGGGTTCCTCCGCGGCAGCCGCGGAGGTGGCGAGCGGCGCGAACGACGACACCGACGGAGCATCGCCGTAGGTCTCGAGCAAGGTCAGGAACGTCGAATCCGCAGCGTGCCTCCGCGCCATCGCGAAGGGGATCGGCTCGAGCAGGTTCGGCCCCAATCCCTGTCCGGTGACGAGGGTCGTGCCCGGCTCTCCCTTCATCCAGAGCCGCAAGCCACGGGCGGCGAGCTCGAAGTCGGCGACCGTCACCTCTCCCGCGCCGGCGTACACCAGACGGATGTCGTCGACGTGCAGGGCACTCTTTGCGAGCCCACCGGCGGCGCTCTTGACTTCGATGGCGACGCGCTTCGCCGGCGGGTCGAAGACGCCGTCGGCGTTGCCCAGATAGTGAGACCATCCCGACAGATCGCTCGCCTCGAGGGTCTTCCACCCCGACCAGTCAATCTTCCCAAGAGCCTTGACGAAGCGCTCGTCGGTCGAGTCGTAGAGCCGGATGGACAGCTCGTTGTCCGACATGTCGCCGTAGAGCTCGAAGCGGACGGTGGAGGGGACCTCCGGGATCTCGTCGAGGTCGGGGGTATTGAACAGCAAGTATCCGGCGGCCTGCGAGAAGTCGTAGGACATCTCGCCGGACCACGTGCCGGACACGGCCTGTTCCTTGGAATAGGCAAACGAGGCTTCGATTCCGGCCTTGTCGGCGTAGGTGCTGCCATAGGGGCCGGCGGAGGGACGCTGGTCGAAGGAGATCTGCCAATCGCCCGCGAGCTCTGCGCCCTGGCTCTGCTTGAGGTGCTGATATCCCTGGCTCGAGGGGTATCCCGTCCAGGGCTGCAAGGGAGCGGACGAGGTCAGCTCCCCGGCGGAGTGGTGAATCCAATCGAGCGCATGGGGGGCAGCATCCGACGCCTGGGCGCGGACCCGATCGACTGCGTATTCCGGAGTCAGGAGCATGCTTCGAAGCAGGGTGGCCGTGGCGCAGGCGTCGCCGTCGTCGGCCGCGGCGAACGACGCCGCGGGGAGCGAGGCGAAGCGGTGGAGCTTGCCCGTGCCTTCCGCCTGGGAGGTCTCGTCGACCACGACCGTGTTGTGGGCGACCGTCATCTTGTCCCACGTGGCGTGCGTGGGGGCGGCATAGGGTTGGGTTCCAGGGTCGAGGCCGAGCAGCCCCCCGCGCGAGAAGAGCACGTAGCCGAGCTTGTCGTAGTGGCCATGACCGCCGCCGTGCGGTCCGAAGTCCATGGCGAGGTACGAGGCATCGTCACCGCTGCCCGCGCGCAGCACGGCGTATCCCGCCTCCGGAAACAGCAGGCTGGGCAACTGGGTCTGCGCGGCATTGGGGAGGCTCTTCGCCCCGAAAAGCAGAGCATCCCGCCCCCGTCCGGCGTTGGACAGGAATGCCGCGAGGGCCGGATCCTGGTACCGGTTGTACGCGACCTCGAAGGCTCGCAGCTGCTTGTACAGATCCGCTGTCCCGCTGTCGTTGAATGCTGGGAGCTGCCCGTTGGGCATCGAAAAGCGGAGCGGCGCCTCGAACATGCCCCGCATCGAAGGCTGCCCGTAGGGATCGAGCCCGGCCCGCACCGCCATCTCCGACAGGTACACGAGCGCGTCGAGCGCGTAGAAGTGGTATCCCCAGGAACCCTCGTACCAGAACCCGTCGGAGGACACGCTCGACTGCATCTGGAACAGGAAGCCGTTCGACGCATCCGCCCACGCGCTGGCGATTCCCACGGGGTCGTCCATGGCAAACGCAGCAGCGGCGATTCCCGCGTTGTGCCAGGATTGCCAGTTGCTCTTCCCGGCGCGGTGACGCTGGATCACGCGGATCGCCTCGCGCAGCAGGTCGCGCTCCACGTGCTGGCGCTGCGCGTCCGTGAGCGCGGGCGTGTCGGCCAGCAGATCGTACGCGAAGGCCACCGGAATCAACCACACAGATTCGTCGAGAGTCTGCGACAGAACCCGTCCGCCGGATGCGGCTTCCTTGTCGTGGATGTCGTGGATCGCCCAGGAGCCGTACTCGTCCGCATAGCCCACCAGGATCTGCGCGGCGGTCTGCGCCAGCGCGGCGTCGCCCCCCAGACGCGCAGCAAGCGCGAGATCGCGCGCGGCGGCAGCGAGATCGTTGTGCATCCGTCCGTAGATCACCTGGTCGTAGGGCCACCCCGACAACGTCTCCTTGTCCACCGGACAGGTGTGCGTCATGGGCGGCGTGTAGGTCAATCCAACACCGTGCTTCGGACACACGTAGTAGTGGCCCCACTGACCGCTCTGCGCGGGAATCGACCACTGCGAGACACCGTACTTCTGCAGGAAGGACGCCGGCCACTTCTGCGCCGCTGCGAGGATCGAGTCCCGCGAGGCCTTCGCCCACGCCTCGCTCCCCGCCCAGGTCGAGACCCGGTCCACGTCCGCCTGGGTCATCAACGTGCGCGGGTGGGACCGCGGATCGAGGGGAACCGCCGCCTGCAGCTCGGCGAGGTCGCGCACGGTTCCCTGCTCGGAGACGAGCAACTGCGCCCGCTCGAGCCGCAGACGGTTCGCCGGCGTGATCTCGGAGGCGGGCACCTTGACGGTCACCTGGGCAGATCCGTTGCCGAGCGCGGGGAGGCTCACCTGCGGTGTCGCCACGGTGGTGAGGAATGGATAGCCTGCCCCGGTTTCCACGGACACCGCGAGACTACGCGCCTTTCCGGTGCGTTCCTCCAGGCCGATGTCCCACGTGTACACGAAGTCCGCCCCTTGCCACTGCTGCCCCACCGACACCGACGAAACCACGCCCGAGCCGAACGCCATGTCGTCGAAGACCAGCACCGTGTCCGCCGCCGGTGTCAACTCCCACCCGTCGGCGTTGAAGGCGATGCTGTTGATGTGATTCCACCCCAGCGGACTGCGGCTGACGTTGAACGCCTCGAGAGGGATCGAGAAGAACCGCCACCCGGTCCAATCCACGACGACGCTCCGGGAATAGTAGTCCCACCCAGCGGGATCACCGGGGTTGTCGGAGTCGAGCACCAGCAGGACTTCGGCGCCGTTGGCCACACCGGACCAGGCCCAGAACTGCAGCGCACGCTCCTTCGACACATCGAGGGGAGACGCGAACTTCTTGCTCGTCGAGGTCTGGTTCGGGTGGTCGTCCCAACGCCCGGCCGACGAGCCCCCTTTCACGTGCGTCGCATCCGCGTCGAGGCCCTTCCAATCCGACACGTTCTCGAAGTCGTCGACGGGGACGTCCGCGTTCGACGCGCGTGCGAGCAAGAGGATGACGGTCGCGGCTGGGAGGGCGATTCGCTTCATGGCAACTCCGTGGGCGGGGATCGGAGGATAGGCTGATTCGCAGCGGGGATCCACCGCAGGCGGCGTTGGGGCAATACGCGCGAGCGCGCGAGCGTCGATTGGGGTGCAAGTCGTTTTCGGCTTCGGAGCGGCTGCATTCCCCGCGGTCGCTGTCGGCGTCCGGACAACGCGCGTTCCGCCGGACGGCCCCGGGAGCTCACGAGGGGATTGGAGGTGAGACTGCGACGGAGTCTTGGGGCGGGCCGCACGGAGTCGCGAGGGGACACGCCTGGGAGGGAACGCGGCGGTGCATTGCCTGCTCAGGCGTTCTCCGGTAAGACAGGGAGCATGGCAGACTTGCGCAGGCTCGCCTTCTTCGGTTTCTTGGGGATTTCCGGCGTATTTGTGCTGCTGGCGTGCGGCAGCGGGTCGGAGGATTCGAGCGCAGGCGCCCCGAGCGCAGGTGCCTCGGGGTCCGCGGACGCTTCCGGCGGCTCGGCGGGACTGCCACAGGAGACGGGCGGCAACGCGCCCTGGGGCGACTCCGGCGGAGGGACCTCCGCCTCCGGCAGCGGCGGCGCGGCGGGCGCCGGACAGGGAGGCGGCGACATCGGCGGAGCCGCGGGCGAAGCCGGCCAGTCCTCGGGCGGAGCCGGAGGCGAAGCCGCCACCGACGCCGGGACGACACCCGGTCCGACGTGCCCCGGCATCATCCTCGCGGGAGCGTCGTGCGACACCGATGCTCTGACCTGTCCCAATCCGTGCATGGCGCCGTGCACGTGCGAAGCGGGCGCATGGACCTGCGCGGCCGCGTGCGCCTGTCCCGACTCCGACGCGCACACGGCAGACCCGTGTCTGCAGGCCGGGGGAACCTGCCAGTTCCCGATCGCGTCGGGCGATCCCGACGCCGAGGTCGCAGCTCCGCAGTACGGATGCGTGTGCAAGGAGGTCGGAAGCTACGGCACGCGGTGGTTCTGCCAGGACAAGGCCACCCAGCAGCCGTTGTGCCCAGTCAACCCGTCGACGTGGAGCTGCCTCGAGCTGGGGATCGACGCGTGTGTGAAGGGAGACGGAAGCGGCACCTGCACCTGCGACGCGGAAGGCGTCTTCGTCTGCGGCCCGGGATGACCGACACCGGCCGGGGGCCGACCCTACCTCGGGGGCTGGACAGCACCCCGGACGTCGTCAAGATGGAGCAGCGACATGGCTGAACGCGACCACCAGTTCGAAGGCGAGATCCTTGAAGAGGAGCGGACGAGCACGCGCAAGCCGCGTCCGTGGAACGTCGTGCTGCACAACGACGACTACACGACGATGGACTTCGTGCAGATGATCCTGATCGCGATCTTCCACCACCCGCCGGCGGCGGCGGCGCAGTTGATGCTGGCGGTGCACGAGAAAGGGTACGCCGTGGCCGGGACGTTCACGCGAGACATTGCGGAGACGAAGGCGACGGAGGCGATGGCGATGGCGCGAGCGGAGGGACATCCGCTCAAGTGCACGGTGGAGCCGGGATGAATCACGAAGACCACGACGGCGGCAACCCGAGCGGACGGCGACCATGAGCGAGCACGCATTGCGGCTGGCGATCCAGGCTTCGATGCAGGAAGCGAAGGTACGACGCCACGAGTACGTGACCGCGGAGCACATTCTCTACGCGCTGTCGTTCGAGAAGCTCGCGCGGCGTGTGCTCCAGGGATGCGGTGTCGATCTCGACCAGCTGCGCAAGGACCTCGAGGAGTACTTCGAGGAGCAGGTTCCCACGCTCGCAGCGGGACTCGACGACGACCCGAAGCAGACCGTGGGATTCCGCAGCGTGATCGAGCGCGCGCTGCTTCACGTGCAGTCGAGCAGCAAAGCGGAGATCGACTCGAGCGATGTGCTGGTCGCGATGTACGGGGAAGACGAGGGATACGCGCAGTACTTTCTGGCGCGGCAGGGGGTGAGTCGCCTCGACATGGTGGACTACGTGTCCCATGGCGGGGAGGGCGAGGAGCAGGCGGGCGCCGCCGGTGACGACGAGGACGAGGAGGGGGAGAGGGGCCCGCGCGCGAAGCCGCTGCAGCGCTTCACGGTCAACCTCACGGAGCAGGCGCGGGAGGGCAAGCTCGACCCGCTGATCGGGCGCGAGACCGAGCTGCATCGGATCATGCAGGTGCTCTGTCGCCGCGTGAAGAACAACCCGATCCTGGTGGGTGACCCCGGCGTGGGAAAGACGGCGATCGTCGAGGGGCTCGCGCAGCGCATCGCCGCAGGCGACGTCCCGGAGCCGCTGCGCGATGCCGACATCTTCTCCCTCGACATCGGCTCTCTGCTCGCCGGCACCAAGTTCCGGGGCCAGTTCGAGGAGCGGCTCAAGGGGGCCCTCGACGAGCTCCAGAAGAAGCCCAATCCGATCCTGTTCATCGACGAGATCCACCTCATCGTGGGGGCCGGATCGGCGTCGGGCAGCTCGATGGATCTGTCGAGCATGCTCAAGCCGGTCATCCAGACCGGGCGCCTGCGCACGGTCGGAGCCACGACGCACGAGGACTACACGCGCCACCTGCTTCGCGATCGCGCGTTGATCCGTCGCTTCCAGAAGATCGACATCGGCGAGCCCACGGTCGAAGACACGGTCCGGATCCTCGCGGGACTCCGGGAGCGCTACGAGAGCTTCCACGGAGTGAAGTTCACCGACGAGAGCCTGTCGAGCGCGGCGAGCCTGGCCTCGCGCTACATCAACGAGCGTTTCCTGCCGGACAAGGCGATCGACGTGGTGGACGAGGCGGGTGCGCACAACCGGATGCGCAAGCCCGAGGAGCGCAAGGGCGAGCTGGGGTCACCGGAAATCGAGGATGTGGTCTCGCGCATCGCGCAGATACCCGATCTCAACGCGACGCAGCCGGAGAAGGATCGGCTCGCGGCCCTCGAGAGCGCCCTCAAGCGCGTGGTGTTCGGCCAGGACAAGGCGATCGACGCCGTGGTCAACGCGATCAAGCTCTCGCGCGCCGGCCTCGGCCCCCCCCATCAACCCGTCGGCTCCTTCCTCTTCGTCGGCCCCACCGGCGTCGGCAAGACCGAGGTCGCTCGCCAGCTCGCACACGTCATGGGCGTCGCCTTCCTGCGCTACGACATGAGCGAGTACCAGGAGAAGCACACCGTCTCCCGCCTCATCGGCGCCCCGCCCGGCTACGTCGGCTACGACCAGGGAGGACTGCTCACCTCCGCCATTCGCAAGACCCCCCACACGGTGCTGCTGCTCGACGAGATCGAGAAGGCGCACCCGGACCTGTTCGACATCCTGCTGCAGGTCATGGACCACGCAACGCTCACCGACAACAACGGGAGACAGGCGGACTTCCGCAATGTGACGCTCATCATGACGAGCAACGCCGGTGCGCGGGAGATGACCCAGAAGGCCATCGGATTCGAGCGCTCCGCGGTCGACGTCGGCAAGGGGCTCAAGGCCGTCGAGAAGCTCTTCAGCCCCGAGTTCCGCAATCGACTCACCGACATCGTCGTCTTCGAGAAGCTCTCGAAGCTCGTCATGGAGCGGATCGTCGACAAGTTCATCGACGAGCTGCAGGTCCAGCTCGCGGCGCAGAAGGTGACGATATCCCTCGCGCCCGCGGCTCGCGCGTGGCTCGCCGAAAAGGGCTACGACGAGCTGTTCGGTGCGCGCCCCTTGAGCCGTCTCATCCAGTCCTCGATCCGGCTCCCGCTCGCCAACGAGATCCTCTTCGGGAAGCTTGCAGGCGGCGGTGCGGTCGCGGTCGGCGTCGCGGACGGCGCGTTGTCGTTCGACTACTCGCGCTGAGCCTGCGCGACGGAATTCACTTCCCCGGAAAAGTTGACGTTCACGGATCGCGGGGCTATGCAATCTCCCGGGTGGACCATCGCGCGTCGCGTTTGCCAGGAGATCCTTCATGAAGCTTCCCTCAGCAGCGATAGGCGCATCTCTTCTCCTCTTCTCCGGCCTGGCGGCATCCCAGGGGCCCGAGCTCCCGCAGTCCCAGCAAGCACAGACCAAAGTCACGACCGGAACGACCGACGTCGCCAACGACAAGACCGTCGTGGCCGGGAAGAAAACCGACGAAAAGGACGCGACCGAGCTGTCGCTGCAGGCAGGCGGAATGAGCTCGGAAGGCAACGCGCGATCGATCGCGATCACCGGCGCCACGAACTTCCGTCTTCGACGGGAGTCGAACCAGTTCAAGGCCGCCGCCGCGGGCAACTACGCCGCAGCGTCGCCGCCCTCGCCCGACAGCCGGGACTACACGACGACGGTCCAGAACCTCCAGGGCATGGCGCGGTACGACCGCTTCATCGATCGGTTCGTGCTGTTCGCCCAGGCCCAGGCCCGCAACAACAAGTTCGCCGGCTATGACATCCGCTTGCAGCTCGACCCCGGCGTCGGCTACGCGATCATCGACAAGAGCAACACTCAGCTCATCGGCGAGCTCGGCTACGACTTCATGTATCAGGCGAACCGTATGGACGCCCGGTACAAGCTCGACGCCGACAAGAACCCGGTCCTCGATGCGTCAGGGCACAAGCTCATCGATCCGGACAAGCCCGAGAGCTACTCGATTCACTCCGGCCGCGCGGCCATGACGCTCGAGTATTCGTTCAACGAGGCGAGCAAGCTGAACGCCGCTCTCGAGTACCTGCAGGGGCTCAACGACACGGAGTTCTATCGGGTGAACCTCGACGCGGGCATCACGACGAAGCTGGGGAAGGTCGTTGCATTCTCCTTCGGCGAGTCGGTCCGATTCGACAACAGCGCCGCGAAGCTCGGGAAGTCGAAGACGGACTACATCACGACGGCGAATCTCGTGTTCACGCTGCTGTGAGCGCGGGCGGAAGTCCCGACGCCACTCCGACGAGACGGTGACGGCACGGCTCAAGCCCGTCGCCTCGCGCTCCAGGTTCTCCACCACCGGCCCCATCGCCCCTCCCAACGTCGCCGGCGCGCCGATGGGAGACCAGCGCAATCCCGCCAGTGCAACGCCGCCGCAATGGAGTATGCTCGGCCCCCATGACGAAGGAGGAACTCGTCCAGTCGGTCAAGCGGATCATGGCCCTCGTGCGTGCGGAGAAGCACGACGAGGCCTTTGCGGGATACCTGGAGCTGTTTTCGAAGCCCGACTTCCTGCAGCTTCGGCCCGATGATCAGCGGCAGGCGTTGCGCCTGATGGTGCACGCGAAGCTCCAGGGCCGAGAGCCCTCCAAGGCGATGATCGACGCTCACCGCTCGGCGGTGCTGCCGCTGACGGAGCTCGTGTCGATCTACGACGAGCCCGGCGACTACGAGATGCTGGGGATGTGTCACCTGCTGCTCGGCAACGTGGAGAGCGCGTCGCGAATGTACCGGGCGGGGCTGGCCATCGAACGGTCGCGCAATCCGCAGTCCGATCTGTGCGGTACGCTGATGCGGCGGGTATCCGAGCTGTAGAGCGGAGAGAAGGCGGCGGCCATTGGCAGGACGCCGCGGCCGATGGCGTTCAGCGGCCGAGCATCATCAAGCGGTCGTCGCTGAAGTTGCCCATCCGCTTGTCGATGCATGCGAGGTACTTGCAGGCCTCGCCGGCGACCTGACAGGCGCCGAGGCTCTTCTCGCATGCGGCCACGAGGGACGGGAGCACGGCGTTGGCGCACGTCTTGCGGTGATGAGCGGCGACGTCGTCGCGGCAGGTGCGCAGCACACACCGACCTTCGGAGCCGCAGCTCCCGGAGCTCACGCACGAGCCGCCGGTCCCGTCGCGCGAAGATTCGGCGCAGGCGCACGTGAACTCGGTGCTCGGGCAGTCGGCATCGGTCGCGCACGCCTTCAGCCCCTCCGCAGTGCCGTAGCTCTCGCTGAAGCCGCAGGGTTTCTGCGCCCGGATGTAGTCGATCAACGCATCGCGCTGCTCGACCTTGGTGTCGGCTTGGGTGGTGTTGCGCTTGAGCACCTGGTAGCCGCTTCCGCCACCGGCCAGGTAGTTCGACGTCGCGAGCTCATAGCTTCCGTATCGGCTGATGGGGGTCCAGCAGTGGCCCTTGCCAGCCGCATCGACGTTCTTCAAGTCGCAGCTTCCAAGGGTGCCGCCGCAGTCGGCGTCGGAAGCGCACTTCTCGCTCCGGGTGCCGATGTACACGTGATCCGCGCACGGAGGCTGGACCGAACACTTTCCCGTGGAAAGGTTGCACGAGTTGCCGTTGCAGTCGGCGTCGCTCGTGCAATCGAACGTGTGCGTCGTGCAGCCGGCGCAGTTGATCACGACCCGCACGC
Organism: Myxococcota bacterium; assembly: GCA_022703255.1. GTDB lineage: Bacteria > Myxococcota_A > Polyangia > Polyangiales > Polyangiaceae > JACRCQ01. Next base: position 26,810 of record JAKLDZ010000017.1, read on the forward strand.
CTGCAACCTGAGCCTGGCTCTTGCACCCGCGGCCGGCACTTCTCCGTGCCACGAAGTCGAATAGCTGCTGAACCTCGTCGCCCGACAGCTGCATCTTCGAAACCGAGTTGTCGAACGGGAAGATGTTGAAGACCTGCTCGGTGGATACCGGACCAGGCACCATGTCCGCTCGCAATCCCGTCGTGTTCGTCAGCGAGAAGTCCGTCTGGATGCCCAGACGCAACCACATCGCCGTGGCCACCAGGTTGCCCATCGGGGAGTCCCCGCCGTTGTCCGAAGTCCGACGCGAGCCGTCGGGCGCATAGCCCACCAGCATGTTCAGATCGATCAGGGAATCGAGTCCCTGCTGATACTGCTCCATCAGCGCCGTCATGCGCGGGTCGCCGGGCGTGTCCTCGGTGACGGGGAACAGCTGGAAGCCGTGCGAAACGAGCTCGAACCGGTTGACGGGATCGTAGGTCGCGTCGAACTCCGCGGGGTCGTCGGAGACCACCAGATCGAGCCTCCCCACGTACTTCGCAAAGGCCCCGGAGTGATCGAGGATGACCCTGCGCGGGTGGCAATACCGCCGGACCTTCGTCGGCACCTCCCCTTCGCTCTGCCCTCGCTCGTCGGCGAGCTCGATGTAGTAGTTGCCCTTGCTGTCACGGTGCCGGCTGCAATCGTTGATGATCTTCGGCGGCTGCAAGACGATGTGGTTGTGCCCGCCCAGGACGACGTCGATTCCCGTCGTCTCCTCGATCATGCGCTCGTCGACCTCGAGCCCCAGGTGCGTGACGAAGACGACGACGTCGACGAGGGGACGCAGCAGGTCGATGTAGAACTGGGCGACCTCGACGGTGCTGAGGGGCTGGATTCCGTAGCGGTTGGGGCTCTCGTACAGGGAGCTCAGGGTCGAGAGATTCCCCATTCCGATCACGCCGACCTTGAGGCCGTCGAGATTGAAGGTCGCGTAGGGCTGCATGTACCGCCCGAGCTGCGGATTGCCTTCCACGCGCCAATCGTCGAACTGGTAGTTGGCCGCGAGCACCGGGAACGACGACCACAGGCCGATCTGGGTGGCGAGGTTGTTGGCGCCGCGATCGAACTCGTGATTCGCCACGACCATGGCGTCGACACCCATCTGGGACAACGCGCGGAGCTCGGCCTCTCCCGAGTAGTAGTTGAAGACCGGCGCGCCCTGGAAGCAGTCGCCACCGTCGATGTGCAGCGAGCGCCCCGCCCGCGCACGCTCGCGATGCACGATGTGCGACATGCGGGCAATCCCCCCGATGGTGGCGATCGACCCGGTGCTCCCCAACCCGAGCTGCGCGTCCACCTGCCCGATCTGCAATGGATAGGGGAACAAGCGGGAGTGGATGTCCGAGGTGTGGATGAGGGTGAGATGGGTCTGGCCGTGGACCCCGACCGGCTCCTCGGATTGCTCGCACCCCGCGAGCACGGGAAGCGCTGCCAGCGCAGCGAGCCCCCACACCGCGGCCGCCCGGGGCCATCGCCCGAACGCGCCTTCCGACCTGTCGATTCCGTCTCGTACTGCCTGCATGAGCCGAGCCCTCCGATGGTCAGAATCTGGCCTGCACCGAAGCGCCAAAGCCCAGGAAGTGCGGCTTGAGGAACGTGCGCAACGTCAGCGTCCCCTCCGACGGATCGCGCGCCACGAAGGTCGCGTTGCTGTCGCGGATGTACTGCCCCCAGAGCACCGCCGACATCATCTCCGAGGCGTCCCACTTGAGGCTCAATCGGGCCTGGAAGATCGGGTCCTCGGCCTTGCCGAG
>JAKLDZ010000170.1 GCA_022703255.1 Myxococcota bacterium
CCCGGCGTGTACGGCGAGGTCCTGGCGGCGATGGCGCGTCTGCGCGCGCGCGGCGTGCTGTTCGGCGTGAGCGTCACGCCGACCCGGGTCAACTGCGACGTGCTGACGACCGACGCGTTCATCGACTCGTGCATCGATCGCGGCGCGTCGTTCGCCTGGTTGTTCCAGTACATCCCGGTGGGGTTCGAGCCGGAGCTCGACATGATGTGCACGCCGTTGCAGCGGGACAGGCTGCGGCAGGCGACGGTGCGGTGGCGCAAGACGCGGCCGATCTTCCTGGGTGACTTCTGGAACGACGGGGCGTGCGTCGGGGGGTGTCTGTCGGCGAGTCGCTACTGCTTCATCACGCCCGACGGCAAGGTGCAGCCCTGCACGTTCGTGCACTTCTACACGCACGATCTGCAGCACCACACGCTTCGGGAGGTCTTCGCCTCGCCGTTCTTCCGGTCCATCCGGGCCGCGCAGCCCTATGACCCGAACCTGCTGCGCTCGTGCAAGATCATCGATCACCCGCAGGTGCTCCGGCGACTGGTGCGCGAGCACGGTGCCAGACCGTCGTATCCCGGCGCCGAGGCGATCGTGACCCAGCCTTCGTTCGTGCGTCACCTCGACCAGTACTCCGCCGAGTACGCGCGGCTGGCGAACAAGGCCTGGCGCGGACCGGACTACCGCAGTGGACGGCGCGCGATCGTTCCCTTCTCGGGCCTGGTGGATCTGTACGAGAGGTTCCCGGCGCGGATGCAGCGCGCCGAGCGCCTCGCGGAGCAGGAGCGGACGCGCGAATCCGGCCGATGCGAAGCCATCCGTCAGAGCCAATGACCCCCTCGCTGCAGCTCCCCGTCCCGTCCGGGGGCTCCGAGCCCGATCCGGACGAGCTCGCGCGCAGGCCCTGGATCGTGGTCGGCGACGCGCACCTGCACGCGCAGGGAGACGAGGCCGTCGCCTCGGACCTCGCACGGTTGATTCGAAGCGTTCCGGGGGAGGCCGTGGTCGTGTTCAACGGCGACCTGTTCAACCTCGATCGGGTGCGCGGCGAGCCGAGCGCCGGCGTCGGCGCGAACCACGCGGTCGATCGCGTGCGACGCGTGCTCGACCGTTTTTCCGGGCTCGAGGTTGCGATGCGGGAGCACGTCGCGCGAGGCGGCCTGCTGCTGTTCGTGGCGGGCAACCACGACGCGGAGCTGCTGTTGCCCGAAGTCGGCTGCGTGCTCTCGGAGCGTCTGGGCGGGACCGAGTCCCCCCGTCGCGTGTTCTGCGTCGAGCGGCTCGAAGCCGCGTCGATCGCGGTCGAGCACGGGCACCAGGTGGATCCCGACGCGGCGTTCTTCCCGACCATGCAGTCCGCGGTTGCGAAGCAACGCTTGTCGGCGATGCCGTTGGCGAGCCTGATGACCCGGCTGTTCGTGTCGAACCACCCTAGCTACGAGGCGGCGACGCTGCACTACGAGACGCCGTTGGTGGTGCTGCGCGCCGTGCTCCACAGCTACAAGCTCGCCGGACTGTGGATGACCCTCGCCTACCCGTTCGTGGCTGCCCGCGTCGCCTGGCACTCGCTGCTCGGCACCCTCCGTCGCGACGTGCCCGCCAACCCCAGCCCCGTGACCATGTCGTCGCCCTGGAAGGTCGTGCGACGCCTCTACCTCGATCGCTACATGGCCACCGTGGCCGCCCTCGCTTCCGCGTCCGCCATCGCCCTGGGCGGCTTGCGCTCCGGGCTGTGGTGGCTTCCCGCGGTGCTGACCGCGTACCTGATCATTCCTCCCATGGGACGCAGGGCCGCCTACGGAGAACGCGACTTGCGCTCAGCGGCGCAGCAGGCGACGCACATCGCCGAGCTCGGCGCCCGCGTCGTGGTGTTCGGTCACACCCATCGGGCCTTCGTGCAGTCGATCGGTGCCGCCTCCTACGCGAACCACGGGGCTTTTTCGATTCCCGTGGAGATCGACGACGCGGGACGGGTGTGCGGCGACGGTCGTCCCGCTTCCGATCGCGTCGATCCTTCCCGCAGGGCGCGCCCGTACCTGACGATCTCGTTCGGACCCGTCGCGTGTGAGCTGCGCGGACTCCCTGTCAGCGAAGCCGGGAAACCATCGGCTGCCGGCGTTGCCCGAGGCACGACGTCATGACACCCTGACGGGATGAGGCGCTCTCTGGTCCCGTGCGTGCTGGGAATCCTGTTGTCTGCGTGTTCCGGTGGTGACGACGACGTCGCCCCGATCACTCCTCCGGCGGATGCGGCGCAGGACGTGACGGATGCCTCGGCGGAGGCGACACCAGATGTCGCAGAGACCGGCTCGGGCGATGCCACGGATGCGTCCGCGGAGGCGGAGACGGGCGTGCCGGCGGATGCGATGGCGGAGGACGGCGAGACGGCGGAGGGGGGCGACGCGGGGCTGCCGGTCAATCGCTGCGGCGCTGCGCCCTTCGACTGGCTTCCCGCGGATTCGATGGGGAAGGTGCTGGAAAAGCAGTCCAAGGCGCCCCACTCCAAGGTGGACCTGACCCTGGGAGTGATCCAGCTCGTGTCCGACGGCCAACTGAAGACTACGCGGCTCCCGTCGTACAACACGAAGTCCGCGCTGGTTCGATATCAGACGCAGGATCGCGGGAAGCTGATCGACGCCACGGCGATGGTGACGTGGCCCGACGAGGCGAAGACGTTCCCGCTCCTGCTGATTCTGCACGGGACATCGGGCTTCCACGACGGCTGCGGGCCGACCGCGGGGATGGTGGATGCGGAGCTGGGCGGGCTGACCAACGAGACGGGTCTGCTGTTGGCGCTGTATGCGTCGTTCGGGTACGTGACCGTGTTCCCGGACTACATCGGACTCAAGAGCCTCGGCAATCCCACCGGCTTCATGCACCCGTATCTGGTGGCGGAGCCGACCGCGATCGCCTCCCTCGACTCGTTGCGAGCGGCGAAGAACGTGCTGGCGGCGACGAGCGTGACGCCGGGGGACGTGATCGTGGTGGGAGGCTCGCAGGGCGGGCACGCGGCGGCGTTCGTGAATCGGTTTGCCCCGTATTATGCGCCGGAGTTCGACATCAAGGCTTCGGTGTGGGACGTGCCTCCCAGCGACATGGTGGGCCAGTCGAAGGTCGCTTTGGAGTCGAGCTGGATCAAGGCGAGCGGGAGTGTGGTGTCGTTCCTGACCGCGGCCGAGTCGTGGTACGGGGCGAGCCAGGGCGGGCTCACGGAAGTGCTCCAGCCGCCGTACGACACCGAAGCGGTGACGAGGATGAGCACGGAGTGCAACGGGCTCAAGCTGACCAATCCCACGCTCGAGACGGTGTTCACGCCCGAGATTCGGAGCGCGGCGGTGGAGCCGGGGTTCGGGACGATGCCTCCCTGGTCGTGCTACGTCCGCGAGAACGGGCTGCAGACCACCTCGCTGCCGCGCAAGGACAACGTCCCGTCGTTGTTCCTTCTCGGGCAGAACGACGATCTGGTCAACCCGAACGTGGAGCGCGCCGCGTTCCAGGAGCTGTGCTCCCAAGGGCTTCAGCTCGTGTACCTGGAGTGCGCCGGCGCCGGGCACACCCAGCCGCTGGTCTGGGCCTTCGACCAGATCTTCGAGTTCGTCGAAGACCGTCTCGACGGCAAGCCGATGCCCGCGGACACCTGCGTGGTCAAGCCGGCGGAGAAGTGCACGAGCACCCCGTGATCGCGGGGCCACGCCCCTGTGATCCCTACTTCTCGTCCAGGACCGCGCGCACCTTGGCTGCCAGGGCCTGCGGCCCGAACGGCTTGGCGAGATAGCGGACTCCCTCCTGCAGCACTCCGTGCTGGGCGATGGCGTCGTCCGTGTACCCCGACGTGAACAACACGCGCAACGACGGCCGCTGCTCCCTGAATCGCTCCGCGAGCACGCTGCCGTTGACTCCTGGGAGGATCACGTCGGTGATCAGCAGATCGAGCTCACCGATCGACGGCAGGGCGGCGAGCGCATCTTCGCCGGTCCCGAAGACATGAGTCCGGTAGCCGAGCATCTTCAGCGTCGCGGCGACCACGTCGCGAACCGTGGGCTCGTCTTCGACGAGCACGATCGACTCCTTGCCACGCGCCAGCTCCGTGGAGCTCGGCGTCGGCTCCGGTTGAACCCTGTGCGCAGAGATCCGCGGCAGGTGCAGCTCGAAGGTGGTCCCCTGTCCCGGCGCGGAGCGGACCTTGATGAAGCCACCATGCTGCTTGATCGCGCCGAAGACCATCGCCAGCCCCAGCCCCGTCCCCTTGCCTCGAGGTTTCGTCGTGAAGAACGGCTCGAAGATGTTCGCCATCACCTCCGGCGACATGCCGCTGCCCGAATCGGTCACCGACAGCCGCACGTACCTGCCCGGCGCAGCTCCCTCCGTCTGATCGGCGTCGACCTCGACCTCGTCGAGCGAAAGCTCGAGACGCCCTCCGTTCGGCATCGCGTCCTTCGAGTTCACCGCGAGGTTGACGATGACGTTCTCCATCTGCGTGCGATCGGCCCGGACCGCACCGAGACCTGGGGCGCTGGAGGTCAGGAGCTGGATGTTCTCTCCGAGCAGACGCGAGAGCATGGTGCGCAGGGAGGCGATCACCTCGGTCAGGTCGAGGTTCTGCGGCTCCAGGATCTGCTTGCGGGAGAAGGTCAGGAGCTGGGAGGTGAGCTTGGCGGCGCGCAGGCCCGCGCGACGGGCCTCTTCGACCGGCGCTCTCGCCGGGCTGCCGTCGGGCAGGTCCATCATCGCAAGGTCGAGGCTGCCGAGAATCCCGGTCAGGAGGTTGTTGAAGTCGTGGGCAACGCCGCCGGCCAGACGCCCAATCGACTCGAGCTTCTGGGCCTGCTGAAGCTGCTCGGTGAGGCGCAGGTGCTCCGCCTCCGCGCGCACGCGATCATCGACGTCGCGCACCGTCACGAGGATCAGCTCCTGCCCTCCGATCCGGGCGAGCCGCATGCTCACCTCGCACCAGAACAGCGTCCGGTCCCGGCGTCGCGCATGCCACAGGAATGACGCGTTCTCGCCCTTCGAGGCGCGCTCGAGCCAGGAGACGGCGTCGGAGGCGGAGTAGCCCGGCTCGCTGGAGCACGCATCGGATGGAGCCAGGGTGAGGAACTCCTCGCGACTCCAGCCGTACATTTCGACGGTCTTTCGATTGACGTCGAGGATGGCGCCCGTGGAAGCGTCGTGCAGGAACACCGCTTCGTTGACCGAATCGTAGATCGTGCGAAACCGCTCCTCGCTGCGCCGCAGCGCCTCCTCGGCTTCCAAGCGGACCGCGAGCTCGTGGCGGGCGCGCGAGAGCGCAAGGGCCAGGCTCCTGAGCGTCAGGTTCAGGGAAATGATCGCGAGGCACATCCCGAAGGTCAGCTCGACCCAACGGGACAGGGGCGGGGAGGGGAAGGGCTTGGGAGGCGGCAGCTCGAACACCTCGAGCAGAGCCATCGCCAAGGCGAAGATCGAAGACGCGGCGGCGGTGCCGATGGCCCAGCCGCGTCCGAGCAACAACCCGGCGACCACGGACCACATCATCAGCAGGATCAAGTTCACGCTGAAGATCCCGCCACTCAGGCCGGTGAGCACCGCGAAGACGATCCAGATCGTCACCACGAGAAGGGCGCTCGCCGCAGCCACCTTCCCACGGAACATCAGCGAGCGCGTGACGATCACGACAGCGAGCAGCGCCACCAGCGTGACGATGCTCTCCACGCGCGCCGCAAAGACGAAGGGCACGCCGATCGCGGCTGCCAGCACCAGCACCGCCAGCAGATTCCACAAGAGCGTGTTGAGCACCTTCGCGGTCCGCGACCGGTCCTCGTCCTCCGGAAAGACCGGTGGAGAAAGGACGCGCGAAAGACGCTCCAGGCTCATGTCCCCTCGACAGGGCAGAAGGATACCCCGAAGCCCGACGGGATTGTAGGGGCAGGGAATCGTTCGCGCCGTCCACGGCGTTGGCGCTTCGGCGACACCTTGACGCTGGTCTGCGGCGGCTCGTCGCGACATCATCGGAAGCCGAGGAGAGCCTTGTCTCACGCCCCGACACTCCCGCGATCGCTGCGATTGCGGTTGCCCATCCTGCTGCTTGGAGCCTCCACGGCCACGCTGCAGACCCTCGCCGTGCGCGAAGGCATGGCCTCGAGCGGCGGCAACGAGGCTGTCGTCGGATCGCTGTTCGGTATCTGGATGCTGCTGACGGCCGCCGGCTCCGCGCTGGGACGCAGCCCCCTGTCCCGCCAGGGGCTCGTGCCCGCGGCGTTCGCTCTCCACGCCCTGAGCGTGCCCCTGACGATCCTCGCTGCGCGCGCGGCCACCGGTCTGCTCGCCGCCGGAGTCAGCCCCTCGCTCACGCTCAGCACCCTCGCAGCGTCTGTCATCCTCGCCCCGTCGTGTGTGGTGTCGGGGTGGCTCTACGCGAGGCTCGCAGCGGGGTTGTGCCCCGGGACCGACGGTCGCTCTTCGGGCTGCGAGGAGACGGGGGAAGGACGCGCGTCGGCGGGTGCGTACCTGCTCGACACGCTCGGCGCAGGGATCGCGGGGATCGTGCTGGCCCTGTGGGTTCTGGATCATGCGCTGCCGTTCCAGGCAGCGGGGCTCGCTGCCGCTGCGAGCCTCGCGGGCACGGCGTTGCTGATCGGAGGCCGCATCAGCCGCGTCGCTGCAGTGTGCGCCGCACTCGCCGCGCTCGCGCTGTGGCTCGTCCCCGTCGATCGCTGGTCGTACCGCTGGCACGCGCCGGGTCAGCGAGTCGTCACCGCGGAAACCAGCGCGCGCGGTGCCCTGCTCGTCGTCGAGTCCATGGGGCAGCGCCAGTTGCTGGTCGAGCGCGAAGCGGTGCTGACGGTGCCGGACGATCTGGCCGCGGAGTGGATGACCCACGTCTCGCTCGGTCTGCACCCGGCGCCGAGGCGCGTGCTGTCGGTGGGAGTGTCGCCGGCCGGGGCGACGGGGCCGATGCGCGCGCACGGTGTGGAGTCGATCGACGAGGTCGTGGGCGATCCCCGTCTCGCGAGCCTGGTGAGCGCCCTCGATCCGGGGAAGTCCTCGGCCGGGGCGCGCGTGCTGGGAGACGACGAGCGGAGCTGGGTGCGTGCGAATGGTTCGTCCTACGACGTAGTTCTCGTGCAGTCGACGCCCCCCAGCTCCATCTCCGGAGCGAGGCTCTTTTCCCTGGAGTTCTACCGGGAAACCCGACGGCGTCTGGCGCCCGCAGGGATCGTCGTGGTGCGCGCCGAGTCCCACGCTTCGTACGCCGGACCCGAGCAGCGCAGGTTGCACTCCGGCATCGCCTCGACCCTGCGCGCCGCCTTCGCCCACGTGCTGATCGTCCCGGGACCGACCACGCTCTACGCCGCGTCGGACGCTCCCCTGCCCGAGTCTGCCGAGGTCGCCCGGGTCCTCGCCACCCGCGCTTCGGATCGCGGCGTGATGCTCCCGGGGGCAACGCGGACCTCGATCGCGGATGCCACCGGCCGGCAACGGATGGACGACGCCGCGCGGTGGGCGTCGATGTCGATGCCGCCGAGCAGCGATGCGCAACCGATCGCGTATCGGCTCGCGCTCGAGGCGGCGCTCGCGCAGCTCGGGGAGGGTGGGGCGTGGACGCTGCGCGTGCTGGCGCTGCTGGTGGCTGCGCTGGCCGTGGTGTGGTTCAGCCCGCGCTCGCGCCCGGTCGCGTTTGCGGTGGCCACGACGGGGTTTGCCGGGCTCGCCGTGCAGCTCGTGCTGATGCTCGTGTACCAGACCGCGGCCGCTGCGTTGTACCGGGACGTCGCGCTGGTCAATGCCGCCTTCATGGCTGCGAGCTGCGCAGGCACCTGGTGGGCCGGACGCGCCGCTCACCCGCGACGGCTCCTGGCCATCGTGGACCTCGCGCAGGCTGCGCTTGCGGCCGGTCTCGCGGTGGGCATGACGACGTTGATCGCGTCGGGCCCCGGCGCAGCGAGAGCTGTCGTGGTGCTCGGCTCGTGCGCCATCGGGGTGGCGAGCGGAGCCCAGATAGGCCTTGCCTCGCACGCGCGGGAGCTGCAGTCCGGGGGCACGGGAGGCACGGTGTTCGCGATCGATCTGATCGGCGCCGCCTTCGCTGCCCTCGTCACCTACGCGGTCGCCGTCCCCATGCTCGGCCTCGCAGGCACCGCTCTCGGCATCGCCGCCGTCAAGACCGTCAGCACCGTCGCCCTCGTCACCCCTCCTGCCCCGCACGCCGCCCGACGTTGGGCCCTCCCTGGCCCTGCGATCGCGCTGCTCGTCTTCGTCATCCTCGGCAGCCTCGAGGACCCGGGCCACGCGCTCTACGCCTTCACCGTCTCCGATGCGTTCTCCCTGACCGTCGTCGCCCTGCTCGTCTTCACCCTCGCCTGGGCCTTCGAGTCACGCAGGCTGCATGAGCGAATGGTGACGCTGGAGCGGCGCTTCGCGGCCTGGCGACGCGTGATCGCGATGTCTCCGTCGCGCGCGATCGAGCTGCTGGTGCTCTTGCCGGTCGGAGCCCTTCCCCTGGCTCGATGCTACTTCAAGGTCCCGTTCGTCTTCTGCCACACCTGTCCGCGTCCCTGCGCCTTCGGGATCCTGCGGCCGTACGTGGTGCCCGCGGCGCTGGTCGCGAACCTGGGCGATCACCGCTTCTGCGAGAAGGTCTGTCCATTCGGGCAGGCGCAGCGAGCGTGCGAGCGCAGTCGCGAGCGACGGCTCCGCACCCTGGGTCGGCTTGGGCACGTGCTGAGGCTGGTGGTGCTCATCGCCGTGGCGCTGCTGTACCCCGTCGTGCGCAGCGAGCGGCGAGCGGGGGAGACTGCCGGGTTCTTCGGGTGGTTCTACCTCGACGGGTACGGCGTGTCGGCGGTGGTGCTGGGGGTGTCGGGAGCGCTGCTGATCGCCTCGTTCTTCGTGCACCGTCCCTTTTGCGACGGCCTGTGTCCGATTGGCGGCGCCTCGGATCTGCTGGCGCGGATCGAGCGCAGGTGGTGGGGGCGTCGTGCGGCGGAGCCGGAAGCGCGCTGAGTCGCCCCGGTCCGCGTGAGCTGCGAGAGAGCTCGTGGAGCGAATGCTACTGCTGCGGTGCGGCGTACTTCGCGCCCATGCAGCTCGGTGTCGTCGAGCAGTCCGAGTCGGCACAGTCGATCTGCGCGTCGTTGTCGTTGTCGAAGCCGTCGGTGCAGTCGACCTCGTAGGGGATTCCGTACTTGGTGCCCATGCACCCGCTCGACGACGAGCAATCGCCGTCGGCGCAGTCGGTGAGACCGTCGCCGTCGTTGTCGATGTCGTCGCCGCACTCGCTCTCGTAAGGGATTCCGTACTTAACGCCGCAGTTTGTGCCGCAATCGGGATCGGCGCAGTCCACCTTGCCGTCGCCGTCGTTGTCCACGCCGTCGATGCAGTCCGCCTCGTACGGGATCCCGTACTTGGTCCCCTGGCAGGCGGGCGTGGTCTCGCAGTCCGAGTCGGCGCAGTCCACCTTGCCGTCGTGGTCGTTGTCGACCTCGTCGGTGCAGTCGCCCTCGTACGGAATGCCGTACTTGGTGCCGCCGCAGGTGGGCGAGGTCGCGCAGTCCGCATCCGCGCAGTCCACCTTGCCGTCGTGATCGTTGTCGATGTCGTCGGCGCAGTCGCTCTCGTACGGCACACCGTACTTCACGCCGCACTTCGAGGTGCACTCGCTGTCGCCGCAGTCGATGCTGCCGTCGTAGTCGTTGTCCACGCCGTCGGTGCAGTTCTCCTTGAGGGGAGTCATCGTGAACCACACGGAGGTGTTCGTGCGTCGCAGCTTCAGGGTCGCGCTGGTCAGCTTGTACTGGTAGCGGCGCATGGAGCCGTCTTCGAGCCCGAGACGCAGGTAGCGCGAGGTGTTGGCGACCGTGAACTTGTAGGTGCCCGTGATGCCGGTGCCGTCGGCGAGCTTCGCCGAGAAGGTCTTGTCCGAGTTGATCAGCAGAAGCGCGAGCTCTCCGTCGCCCTGCACCTGGTAGGTCCCCTGCGGGTGCGAGACGCCGTCAGCCTTCGCAGCGTCGTCCTCCGCGTCGGTCACCGCGTCGTCGAGGTTGTCCCCTTCGCCTTGCGCTGCCGATTCGGTGTCGCCGCCGCAGGCCGTGAGCCCGGCGGAGAGGCCGACGGCGAGGGAGGCGAGGGCACCGGCTCGCCACAGCTTGCGGAACGGGAGCGGGCGCAGCCCGCGATCGAGGCGGTTGCAGCAGTCCTCGAGATAAGCCTTCAGGAAGTCAGCGTGTGACATCGCCATGGTCGATTCCCTCCGCAGGCCTGTCGGGTTTGGGGAGCACGACAGGAGATCCAGAGGCTATCGCAAGCTGCGAGTCGTGGCAAACCGCGGGAGTCTTCACGAACCTTCCGATGCGGAACGATTCGACGAGGACGGTTCGCTCCGTGGCGGGTGAGCGCGGAGGTCAGCCGCTGCGGCGGGTGCGGCGGCGACGGGCAGCGAGGAGCGCGGAGGCGGCGAGGAGGACGACGCCCGCGGACGGAGGCTGTCGCAGGGGCGCTGCGGAGCAGCCGCCGTCGTCGGAAGACGGTGGGAAGACCGCGTGCGGTGGGGCATCGGCGCCAGCGTCGGACGTCCCAGCGTCGCTCCCCCCCGCGCCCGGGGCTCCGGCCGATCCTGCGGCCCCGGAGCTCCCAGCGGCGCCGGCCGCGCCGGCGGCGGAAGAGGAGTCGATGACGTAGACCTCGGGTCCGGTGCCCTGGACGAGGAACGGGACGTGTGGCCAGTCGAGGCCTGACTCCTGGGCGGCGAGCTTCGACGGAGACCACTTTTCGATGGCTGCCGTGTCGAATCGCCACGCATTGAGGTCGTCCATGCTCATCACGTGACGGCGCGACGTCCCGTCGATGGACCACACCTCCGGGGAGCCATCGTCGCCCTGAGCGAGCAGGGGAGCGGCGGGCCAGTCGGGGCCCTTGGGGAAGGCATTCAGTTCGGCATCCGACACATGTGCGACATCGAGGAAGCCGGAGAACTTCCAGGCGCCGAAGATCTCCTGGGTGGTGACCCAGCGGCGCACGCCGTGGGCGGCATCCACGGGAGGGGCGGGCGGATTGCACTGGAAGGTGGCGGGGCTCTGGGTCAGCTCGGGGTTGGGGCCGACGCCGCTGGTGTTGATCGCGAAGACGTGCACGGTGTGCTGTGCACCGTCCATCAGCGACCGGGGCACCGGCGTTTCGTAGGCGTGGTTGCAGGTGCCGAGGGCGGAGCAGAGATCGTCGCGATGGCCGCCGGCGTTGAGCACGAGCGTCTTGGCGTTCGCGTCGCCGGGCACCGAGTCGAAGTACAGGTGCACGTCGATGCTCTGGTCGGGCGTGTCCGGATCCTGGGCCCAGCCCCGGATTCCGTCGCACGAGGCGCTGTCGAGATACCCGGTGGGGGCCTTGTCGGTGACGACGACCCAGAACGGCAGGCCGGTCTCGTCGATCACGTACTGCAAGCTTTCGTTGTAGTGGGCGTAGCGCTGGGACCAGCAGCTGTAGCTCGGCTTGCAGCCGTTGTAGTAGTGCGTGACCGTCTTGATCCACTGGTCTCGCAGCGTGCCGTTGTTGATGTCGAAGTTGTTGATCCACGCGAGGGCTTTGTCGTTCGTCTCGGCGTTGGTCGTGTAGTCCGAGATCTTGACCATGTTGATCACGTAGTCGATCGC
>JAKLDZ010000171.1 GCA_022703255.1 Myxococcota bacterium
TCCCGCCGGACCCGCAGCCTCCGCAACGCCTGTCCCCACCGCCGCTCCCTCTGCGACACCCCCCGTCGCACCTCCCCACGGCGGACCGATCGTCTCCGTCCAGCCCTCCGGCGGCGCCGGTCGCACCTGGGGATGGGTCTCCCTCGGCGTCGGCGTCGCAGGACTCGCCGTCGGATCCATCGGCGGCGTGCTCGCTCTCCAGAAGAAGGGCGAGGCCGACGACGAGTGCAAGGACACGGCGTGCAGCCAAGCCGGGATGTCCGCGGTCAACTCGGGCCGCGACATGGCCCTGGCCAGCACGATCGGCTTCGGCGTCGGAGCCGTGGGGCTCGTCACCGGCATCGTGTTGCTCGCCACCAGCGGAAGCGGCTCCAAGGAGTCGAAGTCCGGAAAGGCGGGGTGGCATCCGGTGGCCACCACCACGGGGACAAGGGACGCGATGATCGGTGTTCGGGGAACCTGGTGAGGAATCCATGAAGCGAATCAATCCAGGGACAAGGACCTCGAACGCGCTCGCAGCCCGACGCTTGCCGTCGGTGGCGGCCATCGCTCTCGCCATGGCATCGATCGGGGCCTGCTCGAACGTGATCGGGCTCGACGCCGACTACCACATTGCGGAGCCGTCGTGCATCGAGACCCTGGGCAGTGCGCCGGTCGGCTCTCCATGCCCCGCGGACATGCTCGACGTCCCCGGCAACTATTGTATCGACTACAACGAGACCACTTGGACCGACTACATGGGATTTGTCGCGCTTGCGAATCCGGCGGACCAGCCGCCGGAGTGCGCGGACAACCTCTCGTTCCAACCTGAGGGTTCGCCGCCCGTCGCACCCGATGGCGGAGCGGACGACTACCCAGTGACTGGCGTGGACTGGTGCGACGCTCTGGCCTACTGCAAGTCGAAGGGAAAGCGTCTGTGCGGTGCGATTCCCGATGGCGCGGATCTCCCCGGCGACACCAGCCTCGAGCTCTCCTGTTCCAAGGACGAGTGGTATGCCGCCTGCTCGGCCGCAGGCCGTTTCACGACCGCCGAGGGGAGCACCGGGGCGCGGCTCTGCAACGTCAACAACGCCGAATCCGGCACGATGCCGGTGGGCACGACCAAGGGCTGCTCGGGGACTGGCGATTACCAGAACCTCAAGGACATGAATGGCAATGTCGCCGAGTGGGTCAATGCTTGTACCCGCGAGGGTACCTTGACCTGCCAGGTGCGCGGAGGTTCGTTCTCCACCACCTATGGGGACACCTGCGGATTCCGTCGTGACCTGACCGCCATGAGCCGCAATCAGGAGGTCGGAATCCGCTGCTGCAAGAGCCTCCCCTGACCAGCCGCGCCGCAGACCGATCCCCTCGGGCCTGCGGAATGCCTTTCAACACGGATGACGTGTCGCTCGCCCAATCGATGGTGCGAAGAGGCCTCGCCGTGTGCCGGAGCGGAGGCCCGGTGGCGGCCTGGATCACGAGCCGGAGCGGTGCGGTGGGGTGGAGTCGAGGAATGACGGGCGGACTGCGCCTCAGTACCCGAAGTCCGGGGTCTTGGTTGCAGGCTTCGCGGTCTTCGCCGTGGGAGGCTTCGCCGCCGTGGCGGTGGCAGCGGGCACCTTGTCCTTCACGACCGGCGTGGCTGCGGTCCTGACCGGAATCGGAGCCTTCGTGTCTTCCGCAGCGGAGGCGTTGGGTGTGGCAACGGCTCCCGTGGCCGAAGGCTGGGCCGGTGTGGGTGAGACGCTCGCGGCGGGGGGCGCAGCGGATGCGGTGTCGGCGACGGGTGGTGTGGAAGCGGCTGCGGTGGGGGGCGCGGCGCTGGACGCGCCAGCGGTGACCTTCCACGCGATGGCGCTGCCGGCGAGGAGCAACAGGACGACACTGACACCGAGCACGGCGAACAGGGCGACGCGTGGAGCGGCAGCGGGGGGCAGGCTGGGTTGTCCGGGATTCGTATGGGCCCAGGTATTGCCGGTCGGCTGCGCGGCCTGCGTCGGCAGACTTCTACCTTCGAGCGCAGCGATGACCGAGGCCCTGGGATCGATGGGCTGCGGCACGACGACCGCCTTGCCTTCGTGCGCCCAGCCGTCGAGCGCCGCGATGAACTCGGCTGCAGTCTGGAATCTCTGCGAGGGCTCACGCGCCATGGCCTTCGACACAATCGAGGCAAAGGCGGAGTCGATTCCAGGCACGATCTGCGAGAGGGGGCGAGGGTCCGCCAGGACGATCTTGAACAGCAGCTCGTTGATCGAGGTGGCCTCGAAGGGCACCTGCGCGGTGACGGCTTCGAAGAGGATCACGCCGACGGCGTACAAGTCGCTGCGCAGATCGGCCTCGGTGCTCCCGCGCGCCTGCTCGGGCGACATGTAATAGGGAGTGCCCATGATCGCGCCGGTGCGGGTCATGTTCTTCGCGTCCGAGCCGAGGGGCTGGAACTTCGAGATGCCGAAGTCGATGATCTTGACGTAGTCGGTGACGCCGGCCTTTTCGCGCAGGATGAAGATGTTGTCCGGCTTCAGATCGCGGTGAATGATGCCCGCGGCGTGGGCGGCTTGGAGCCCCTCGAGCATCTGCCGGGCGATCGGGCAAATCTGCTCCGGCGTCATGCGCCCGAGGCGACGGATTCGATTGCTCAACGGCTCGCCGTCGAGGAACTCCATGACCATGTAGCGCTCGCCGCCCGCGAGCTCCCCCAGATCGAGGATTTCCAGGATGTGATCGTTGCCGATAGTTCCGGCCGCCTGCGCCTCGCGCTCGAACCGCACCACGGTCTGGGCGTCTTCCGCCACGCCGGCGTGCAGCACCTTGATGGCGACCTTGCGCTTGATCTTGAGGTTTTCGCCGGCGAAGACGGCGCCCATTCCTCCTTCGCCGATCAGGCTGACGATGCGGTACTTGCCATCGATGGTCTGGCCGATTTCGAGCGCCATGGGGGTCCTCTCACCGACGTGGATTCAGGGGTGCAGTGGGGGGAAAGCGCAGGGGGAGGGCGTCTCGTTCGCGCCGTTCGTGGTAGTCCCCCCGGCTCGGGCTGCGCGCCCCCCGCGGATTTGCGAATTCATTCACCAGGTCCCTGAGTATACTCTGCGCCATCGGGTGCTCGCAAGTTCTGCCGGTGCCCGCGAGGATGGATGAGTTCGGGACCCGAACCTTCGAACGCTTCGATTCGAGGGTGAGGGGCACGGGGCTGGAGGACGACGATGCGCTCGCGATGGTTCGTGTTGGTGATGCCCGCTGCCTTGCTCCCTCTGCACGGCTGCGCCAGCCACGGCTCCGACCAGGGATCCAGCGATCCTCCCGACGCCTCCGTCGATGCCTTGCGCGTGACGACCACCCTTCCGAACTCGGAATCCGCTCGCGCGATTACCCGCTCCCTGCGCTCCCGCTTCGTGCGCATGCCCCGTCCCTCCCCAAGCCTGCTCGCTCTCGACCCCGCCGTCCAGGCCGCCCTCGAGCCCCCTCTGCCCGTCCTCCCCGCGGGCATCGCATCGCGCTTCGAACGCGTCGATCTCGGCCTGCGCCCCGTCATCCCCGAGCGTCCCGGCAAGCCGAGCCTTGCCTGCGAGGCGAGGGTGATCCTCCCCGAGCGCGCCGACGGCGAGGTGCGCATCACCGACGACAAGTCCGGCATGCAGATCGGCTTCGTGCTCGAGCGCGCGTCGTCTCGCGAGATCGGCGTCGCCGACGGCCTCGCCGTCTACGACCGCGGCGGCCCCTTCGAATCCGCGATCATCCACCGCCCCCACTTCGAAGGCACCGAGGACTTCGTCGTCTTCGAATCCAGGCCGCCGGTCGAAGAGCTCTCCTACTTGGTGGACGTGAGCCAGGTGCCGGGATTGCGCCTGGTTGCCGACTCGCTGGAGTTCCTCGACGAAGCCGGCTCGCCAACCTTGCGGATCGCACCGCCGTATGTCGCAGGCAGCGATGGCGAGACCGTGGCTGCTCATCTCGCGGTGGAGGGGTGCCGCTACGACACGAACCCCGCGGCCCCCTGGAACAGGGAGGTGGTGGCACCCGGCGCCTCGCGATGCACGGTCAAGGTGAGTTGGAAGGACGTGAAGTACCCGGCAGTGGTGGACCCCGCCTGGACCACCACCGGGTCGATGGGTACGGCGCGCCGGCAGCACACGGCGTCGCTTCTGTCGACCAACGATGTGTTGGTTGCGGGCGGCGTCAACACTTCGGGCGCGGCCGTTGCCACCGCCGCGCTCTTCCATCCTTTGACCGCGAAGTGGGCAGCCACCGGCCCCATGGCTGTCGCACGCTACGACCACGCGGCCGTCGTTCTCAGCGACAACCGCGTTCTCGTCAGTGGAGGGCGGAACCCCACTGTTCTCGCTTCCACCGAGCGGTACTTGCCGTCCACCGGTGTCTGGAGCGGGGCCGGGGTTCACAAGACCGCCCGCGCCCGCCACACCGTCACGTTCACCTCCACGGGCTTCATGCTGGCCGCGGGAGGAACCAGCGGGACCACTCCGATCAACACGATCGAGAGGTCCGCGGACACGCTTGGAACCGGCGCCTGGTCCAACGTCGCGACGCTGATCACCCCTCGCCACTCGCACACCGCCACCCGCGTAGCCAGCACCATCACCGTCTTCGCGGGAGGATACGGTGCCAGCAGTCCGCTCGCCGCGGTGGAGAGTCTCGCGGAGGGCGACAGCCCCGAGGCCAGAGACGCGTTGACCTATGCGCGGTACGACCACGTGGCGTGGTTCAGCGACGCGCTGTACGTCGCGGGCGGCTTCCCCTCGCTGACGGCCAAGACCGAGAGGCTCTCGAGCTTGACGAGCACCTGGGCCAACCAGGGGGCGTTCGTCGCGGCGCGCAACACGACTGTGTTCGACCCCGACTTCGGCTGGGCGATCGGCGGCTACGACGGCTCGGACTACCTGAGCTCGGTGGAGCGCTTCAACGCCGGGACCTGGGTGAATCAGTCGCCTCTGACCACGGAGCGCGGCGCGCACACGGCCACGAAGCTGGCCGACGGCCGGCTCCTCGTGGCAGGCGGGCGGAACAGCAGCAATGCGGCGCTGGCCACCGCGGAGCTGCACGCGGCCCAGGCGGCTCTCGGTGCGGCGTGCACCGACGCGGGGGATTGCCTGAGCGGGATCTGCCGCGACGGCGTGTGCTGCGACCAGCTCTGCAGCACGACGTGCAAGGCGTGCACGGCTGCGCTCAAGGGCTACGGAGTGAACGGTGAATGCGGATCGATCGCTGCGGGTTCCGATCCGCAAGACGAGTGTTCCGCGACGCAGCCGGAGACCTGCGGAACCACCGGCACCTGCAACGGGAGCGGAGCCTGCTCCAAGTGGCCCTCCGGCACCTCGTGCGGATCGCCGACGTGTGCGGAGTCCATGCTGACGACCTTGCTCTGCAATGGCACGGGCACCTGCGTGACGACGTCCACGGAGTGCGAGCCCTTCGCGTGCTCGGCCGGTGTGTGCAAGACGTCGTGCGGCACCTCTGCGGACTGCGCGACGGACTACTACTGCGCGAACTCGTACTGTGTGGCCAAGAAGAACCTGAGCACCAGTTGCCAGCAAGGGCAGGAGTGTTTGTCCGGCAACTGCATCGACGGTGTGTGTTGCGACTCGATCTGCGGTGGCGGCAACGCCTCCGACTGCCAGTCGTGCAATGCCTCGCAGCCGGGCTACTGCAAGCCTGTCGCGGCGGGCGTGCAGTGCCGCGCGAGCGCCGGTGACTGCGATGTCGGCGAGCTGTGCGACGGGTCGAGCTACCAATGCCCGACCGACAGCTTCAAGGGAGCGGGCACCGTGTGCCGGTCGAGCGCGGGGGATTGCGATGTCGCCGAGCTGTGCTCGGGCAGCTCTGCGGTCTGCCCCAGCAACGCGTACCAGGCTGCGGGCACCGCTTGCGCCGATGACGGTCTGGCCTGCACGACCGATCTGTGCAGCGGCAACTCGGCCACGTGCGTGCATGCGGCCGGCAATGCCGGGCTCGTGTGCAGGACCGCGGCCAACGAGTGCGACTACGAAGAGAAGTGCACCGGAACCGCCTCCGCTTGCCCCACCAATCTCGTCAAGCCAGTCAATACCCCGTGCTCCGACGATTCCAACGTCTGCACGACAGACCTGTGCAACGGCAACACCGCGTCGCCCTCGTGCGTGCACGCCGCCGGCAACTCGGGCGTGGTCTGCCGCGCCGCGGTCGGCGTTTGCGACGCCGAGGAGAAGTGCACTGGCGCATCCGTCAACTGCCCGACGGACGCCAAGAAGCCGAGCAGCTTCGAGTGCCGGTCCGTCGCGGGGGCGTGTGACCAGGCGGAGTTCTGCGACGGAGGGAACAACAACTGCCCCGTGGACGGGTTCAGCGCGAATACCGTGCAGTGCCGGGCGGCGAGCTGCAGCAGCGATGTCGCGACGCTGGCCGCCAACTGTCCGGGCAACAGCGCGGCCTGTCCCGATCCGGTCACCCAGTCCTGCTTGCCCAGCCACTGCAATGGAACCATCTGCGGAGGTTGCTCGACCGACAGCGAGTGCCAGAACGGGTACTACTGCTCCGGCGGCGTGTGCTCCGCCAAGAAGGCGCTCGGCGCCATCTGCAGCGCCCTCAACGAGTGCACGAGCGGGCATTGCGCGGACGGCGTCTGCTGCACGACCGACTGCAACGCGGGGCTGTGCGACTCGTGCACCAATGTCAACCAGGTCGGCACCTGCTCCCCGGTCCCCGCGAACACGGTCTGCCGTCCTGCTGCCGGCGTCTGCGACCTTGCCGAGACCTGCGGCGGCGCGATGGTCTGTCCCAACGACGCCAAGGTGCCGGTCAATACCGAGTGCCTGGCGGACTCGAATCCCTGCACCAAGGACATCTGCGACGGCTCCGACAACGCTTGCACCCATCCGGCCGGCAATGCGGGCACCCAGTGTCGTGCGGCCAATGGCTCTGCCTGCGACGTCGCCGATTTCTGCAACGGCAACACGACCGACTGCGCCGATGCCAAGCAGCCGAGCACCTACGTTTGTCGTGCCGTGGTGGGGGAGTGCGATATCGCCGAGAAGTGCACGGGCACGACCGACATCTGCCCCGACGACGCGAAGAAGAGCGCAGGAACGGCCTGTGCGGTGGATTCGTTGATTTGTACTCGAGACATCTGCGACGGAGTCAGCGCGGCCTGCACGCATCCTGCAGGCAATGCGGGAACGCTGTGCAGAGCGGCGGACGGCGTGTGCGATGTCGCCGACGCGTGCGACGGTGTCAATCCCGACTGCGTAAACAAGAAGCAGCCGACCTCGTTCGTGTGCCGCAGCGCGGGCGGCGTGTGCGACCTTGTCGAGAAGTGCGACGGCTCGAACAACACCTGCCCGAACGACGTCAAGGCGTCCAACGGCACGCCTTGTGCCGCCGACTCCAACCCCTGCACGTCGGACATCTGCGACGGCACCAACGTCGACTGCCAGCACCCCGCCGGAAATGGCGGTGACCCCTGCAGGGCCGCGACCGGGGATTGCGACAAGGCCGACGTCTGCACCGGCTCCTCCACGGTGTGCCCCGATTCCAAGCAGCCCGCCGGCACGGTGTGCAGGGTGGCGGAAGGGGATTGCGACGTCGCGGAGAGCTGCTCCGGCACGGCCAACGATTGTCCCCCCGACGCGTTCCAGCCCAGCTCCCTGCAGTGCAGGGAGCCGAGCTGCACCGACGCCGTGGTGACGCTTGCCGCGAGCTGCACGGGCAGCTCCGGCGCCTGCCCTGCCCCCCAGACCCAGAGCTGCGCACCCAGCATCTGCAATGGTGACCAGTGCGGAGGCTGCTCGACCGACGGCGAATGCGGCGCCGGCAAGTTCTGCTCGGGCGGTGTCTGCACCGACAAGTGGGCCAATGGCCATGTCTGCAGCGGAGCCAACCAGTGCTCCACTGGCAACTGCGTCGACGGCGTCTGCTGCAATACCGCGTGCTCCGGCGGTGTCTGCGATTCCTGCGCCCTCGCCGGCTCCCCCGGCACCTGCTCGCCCGTCGCAGCAAGCACCGTCTGCCGCCCGTCGGTCGGCGAGTGCGATGTCGAAGAAACCTGCGGCGGCGCTCTCGTCTGCCCGGCCGATGCGACCAAGAACGGGCAGCCCTGCGCGGCTGACGACAACCCCTGCACCAGCGAGGTCTGCCAGGGAACGACCTGCGCTCACGTCGCCGCCCCCAACACCACCGTATGCCGGCCGGCCACTGGTGAGTGCGACGTCGAGGAGACCTGCGGCGGTGCGACGGTCTGCCCCGCGGACGGCTTCAAGACGAACGGTACGGATTGCACGGCCGACGACAAGATTTGCACGTTGGATCAGTGCATCGATGGTGCGTGCGCCCACCCCGCGGGCAACGCGGGGACGGAGTGCAAGCCTGCCGCCGGCGAGTGCGACGTCGCGGAGAGCTGCGACGGCGTCAATCCGAACTGCCCGTCGGACGTCGCCAAGCCGGACAAGACGCTGTGCTCGCTCGATGGCAATCTCTGCACCGAAGACTGGTGCATCGCTGGGAGCTGCACCCATCCCGCCGGAAAGGCGGGGAACGTCTGCAGGCCTTCGGGCGGCGAGTGCGATGTCGAGGAGGTCTGCGACGGAGTCACGCCGAGCTGCCCCACGGAGACGGTGAAGCCCAACGGGACCCCCTGCGGAAGCGATGATCAGCCCTGCACCGAAGACAAGTGCGAGTCGGGGCTGTGTGTCCACCCCGCCGGCAACGCCGGCACGGTGTGCAGGGCCGCCGCCGGGGAATGCGATGTCGGCGAGGCGTGCAGCGGCACCTCGTCTGCGTGCCCCGACGACGTGTTCGTGCCCAATTCCACGGCCTGCACCGACGATGGACAGCTATGCACGCGCGACCAGTGCCAGGCCGGCGTCTGCGTCCACCCGTCCGACGACGGCGCCGCCTGCAACGACTACAACGGTTGCACGCAGGATGACAAGTGCAGCGCCAGCCAGTGCGTCGGGACCCAGGTCCCGGGGTGCACCTGCACGCTCGATTCCGATTGTGCCGACCCCAACGTGTGCAACGGCTCCGAGACGTGCTCCTCGGGGTCTTGCGTGTCCGGTGTGTTGCTCAATTGCGACGACAACAATCCGTGCACGGACGACGCCTGCGATCCGACTTCGGGGTGTCTGAACGTGCCCAGGGCCGACGGTGCGACCTGCAGCGACGGCAAGTACTGCCGTGTTGGTGACGAGTGCAACGGAGGAGTGTGTGCGGGGACGGCGGATCGTGATTGCAGTGGAGTGGCCAGCGGGCCGTGCCAGCTCGGCAAGTGCGACGAGGCGACCATGAGCTGTGTTGCGGATCCGGTCACCGACGGGACGACTTGCAGCGACGGCGACGTGTGCACGATCAACGACAAGTGCGCTTCCGGCGCCTGCGTCGGATTGTCACTCATCGGCTGCAAGGCGTGCGTCCTTAGCTCCGATTGCGACGACGGGAACGAGTGCACGACCGACATGTGCGAAGAATCGACCTCGCGGTGCTTCTGGGCCGCGATTCCGAACTGCACGCCCGAACCCGGCCCCGAGCCGCTCCCCGAGGCCGGTCCGGAGACGGGGGGCGATACCGGCATCGACGCACCCGAAGACACGGGTCCAGAGGCCACGACGGATGCGACCGCGGACGTCGTGCCCGACGCAGCCGAGGATGTCGCGGCGGACGCACCCGCCGACGTTGCGGCTGACGCGATTGCCGATCAGGTGGTCACCGACGCGGACGCTGCTGCCACGGATTCGGAGCCGTCGGACGTGGCGGTCGATCAGGACGGGGCGATCGCGCCGGATGCAACGACCGACCAGCCGGTATCGCCCGACCAGGGCGCTGCCGGAGGGGCAGGCGCGGCTGGGGCTGCCGGGGCTGCCGGGGCTGCCGGCGCCACCTCCGATGCCGCAGTGGAGGAAGAGACATTTGATCGCGAGACGCCGAGCTGCTCGTGCCGCACGGTGGACAGCGGTCCGACGAATGCGTCGTTCGCATCGGTCTTTGGCGCGGTGCTCCTTGCGTTGGGGCTGCGAAGAAGACGAACGCGGCGAGCGGGCGCTGCGGAAGAAAGGAAGCTGCCGTGAAGGCGAGGAATGCAATCCCCAACCGCGTCGCCGCGGCGGCCGTCTTCGCCGCAGCGCTGCTCTCGGCGTCCATTCCCGTCTCTGCCCAGACTGACGAAGAGCGCGCCGGCGCTCGCGCGGCTGCGACCGAGGGGGCAGCGGCGATGGAGCAGCAGCGTTGGGCCGACGCCATCGACCTGTTCACGCGCGCCGAATCCCTCGTGCACGCCCCTCCGCACCTGCTGTATCTCGCGCGCGCCTACGAGAAGCAAGGCAAGCTCGTGAAGGCGCGGGAAACCTACGCGAAGCTCACACGCGAAACCCTCCCGCCCAACTCCCCCGCTGCGTTTACCAACGCGCAGGCCGAGGGCACCACCGAGCTCGCCGCCCTCGAGCCGCGCGTCCCAAGCCTCAGGATCTCCGTCAAGGGCGGCGCCGTCCCCGACCTCGTCGTCACCATGGATGGCAATCCCGTTCCACCCGCCCTCGTCGGTGTGCCCCGCCCCGTCGACCCCGGCCGACACGAGATCCAGGCCACAGGCAAAGGCGTCGCCAGCGAGGTCGCCACCGTCACCCTCAAGGAAGGCGTCAAGGAGATCCTCGAAATCGAGCTCAAACCCGTCGCCGGCGGCGCTCCGACACCTCCCGTTGTCACCGGCCCCACCCCAGCCTCCTCGGCAACTCCATCTCCCGAAGCCATCCCGCCCGGCAAGGACTCCGGTCCGCCTGCATCGAAGTCCAATCCGTTGCGGACCGTCAGCTACATCACCCTCGGCGGCGGCGTCGTGGCCCTTGCCATCGGCGGCATCTTCGCCGCGAAGTCCCATAGCAAGCGAGTCGAGGGAGACGACCTGTGTCCGGGAGGCGCATGCAAGGTGAGCGACAAGGACACGCTCGATTCGCTCGACAGCGACGCAACGAGCGCGGGACGGATCGCCTACACGGGCTTCCTCCTGGGCGGCGCGGCGGTCGCCACGGGAGTCACGCTCTACTTCCTCTCTGCGGGCAAGCAGGAGCCCAAGCGCGCAGCCCACGACGCGCCCGCCATCTCCCCCTGGATCGGCCTCGGCTCTGCCGGCGTCGTCGGACGATTCTGATCCCTCCGCCGGCCCTCCCGGTCACTTCTTGAGGATTCGTGCGCGCATGACTTGACGCGAAATCAGCCCGCGTTCGCGCCAGACCGTTACGTGCTCCACCGGTGCCGAGGGGGCCCAGCCCGCGAGTCGTCCTTCGAAGTCCTTCCAGTCCGCCAGCCCCGCTTCGACCCATTGGTCCGCGATCTCGAAGGTGGCCCCGGTGCTCCACTCGGGAATCCGCGAGGCAAAGTCACGCCACCCGCACAACCCCCAGCTCGTCCACTCGGTCGCCTCCTCGCGCGATGCCGAGCCGATCCACTCGCCCACACGCGGGGCGAAGTCCTTCCAAGCGACCAGGCCTCCGGTCACCCATGCGCGGGCCGTCTCCAACGACACCTCGGGAA
>JAKLDZ010000172.1 GCA_022703255.1 Myxococcota bacterium
GGAGCTTGGGGACCCGTTGCCCGGCGGCGTTGGCGGGGCGGATCCTGCTTGACCGGTCGCGGGGGGCTTCGCATGATGCGCTCCATTCACTCGAGACCCGCGCCAGGAGGCGCTCGAAGCATGGCGAAGCCCCGCAGAAGCTCGTACCCCCTGAGGGGCAAGCTGGCGCTTCCGTTGCTGGTCGCCCTGTCCGCGGCGTTGCTGTTCGCCACGCATGGCGGGTGTCTGGTGGAGGAACGCTGCTTCTCGGAAGCGGACTGTGCCAAGGGGGAGCTCTGCAGGGCGGATGGCCGATGCGGCGTGGAGTGCACCACGGACACCGAATGCGGTGCGGGGCTTCGTTGCGTGGATCACCGCTGCGTCGGGCAGACGGTGGGACCCTTGGAGTGTCCCGGGGAGATGGTGAGCGTGGCCGACGCGTTCTGTGTCGATCGGTACGAGGCGTCGCGGATCGATGCGACGAATCAATCGGCAGGCACGGACGACTCACGGGCGGTGAGCAGGAAGGGCGTGATTCCGTGGCAGGTGCGGGACAACGCCGCGGCGCAGGCGGCCTGCGAGGCTGCGGGCAAGTCCCTGTGCACACCGCAGCAGTGGCGGCTCGCGTGCCAGGGAGCCGCTGCGACGGTGTACGGGTACGGAAACGAGTACGAGCCGGCGACGTGCAACGGTATCGATCTGTTCGGAACGAGCGGGTTCCACTTGCTTCCCACGGGGTCGTTGCCCGAGTGCAAGAGCGACTGGGGGGTGTACGACATCAACGGCAACCTGTGGGAGCACACGGCCGGAGGCAACGACACCACGATACGGGGAGGGGCCTACAATTGCATCGATTCGAAGACGCTTCATCGGTGTGACTACGTTCCGGGGGACTGGACGCCGAGCGCAAAAGGATTCCGTTGCTGTCTGTTGGCGTCCGCGTTGGACGGCGGGGCGGGGGCGCCCTCGGACGCGCAGACCGACGTTGAAGAGCCCGACACTTCGAAGGAGAGCGGCTGTCTCGACGAGGATGCGCAGCCCGACGTGTCGTTGGATTCCGCAGCGGAGTCGGGGATGCCGGATGTGTCGGAGGATCCTCCGAGCGAGGCCGGGGAGGATGCGGAAGACGAAGGGGCCGCGGACACGGCGGGGCAGACCAAGTGTCCGCCGGAGATGGTTGCCGTCGGATCGTCTTGCATGGATCGCTACGAGGCATCGCATCAGGATGCAACCGCGGTGTCACCCGGGGTGTCCCCCGTGGCCCAGAGCGCTCCGGGGGTGCTCCCGTGGTTCCCGGTGACGCTGCCCACGGCGCGTGCGGCTTGCGAGGCGGCGGGGAAGCGATTGTGCCGTTTGGATGAGTGGGTCCACGGGTGCAGCGGAACCACGGGAATGACCTACAGCTACGGGAACACCTACGATCCGGGCATCTGCAACGGAATCGATACGTTCTGCTACTGCGATTCCCCCGCCTGCAGCGGATTGTCCCAGTGCCCCTATGCCCACTGCTTCAGCATGCCGTCCTCCGAAGGCCCAGGCCCCTGCGGTGCGGCCTTCCACGTCACTCCCACGGGCTCCTTCCCCTCCTGCGTCAGTGAGTACGGGGCCTACGACGTCAATGGCAACGTCTGGGAGCTCGCGGATACCAACGATGGTCTCGAGCACTTCCGCGGGGGCGCGTACAACTGCTCCGATTCCGAAGAGCTCCACCGCTGTGACCACGACGGGACCTGGGGACCGTCGGCCCGGGGATTCCGGTGCTGCCAGGACGGTGAGCCGTGAGGCTTCGATGGATCCTCGGCCCGGTCCTCGCGTCGCTCTCTCTCTCGAGCGCAGTCGCTGCGGAGGAACCGGACGATGAACCCAGGCGCCTGGTCGAGAGCGTCCGCTCTCTCCCCTCTCCCAAGCTAGCCAAGCCCATTCTCAAGGAGGCCGTGAAGCGGTGGCCCGGGGTCGAGCTCTTGAGCACCGAGCTTGCGACTGTCTACCTGGCGGAGAAGAACGACTTCTGGGCGCTGAAGGTGCTGCGGGAGTATGAGGAGGCGCATCCTCCCGCCTGCGGGGCGCGCGCTCTTGCCGTGATGATCCACATGCGGCAAGCGAATCTCGATCTGGCCGAGGAGACCCTGGGGCGCGACGGGTGCCGTGGGACACCGCAGGATCGAGCGCGCGAGCATCTGCTGCGCGCGAGCCTCGCGCGGCTGCGGGGGGATCGGAGCACAGCGGACCGCGAGGTGCAGCTCGCGCGGAGCGAATCGATTCTGTACCAGGAAGACCTGACGCTGCTGCGCAAGATGCAACGCGATTCGTCCCCAGGTCGAATGCCCTGGGCTTCCTGGCGAATCGACTTGGGGCTGGGGTGGACCTCCAACGGTCTCGCCGGCTCTCCAGTGGACCTGGTCAGCCGCCCCGGCAACACCGGCTCTGCCTTGTTGTCTCTGGACTCTCGATTCCGACTGGTATGGCCCGAAAGCGGAGCGATCCGTCCGTCTGCGGAGGTTTTCTTCCGCACGGTCCAGCTCGCTGCCGACTCCTCTCGCGATCTCAGCTACATCGCTCCGGGCCTGCGCCCTGGCTTGCTGATCGGCTCCGGGCATCCGAGGCTGTTGCTGGCCTATGCATTCGACGCCGTGCGCCTTGCAGCGGAGGATCGGTATGCGGGGGCGCCGGTGTGGTTCGCCGAGGCGCACCGGATGGAGTACGAGCTCGAGGTGACCGATTCCTTGTACGCCTTTGGCGGGGGAGGGCGCAGGACCTTCCGGGAGCAGGGCAGGAGTCGTTGGGAGTTCGACCAGGGCATCGCTGGAGGAATCCCCATCGGCCGCGGTGCAAGGGTGTTGCTGGGCGCTTCGTCGCGTTGGAACGGGGCGGAAAACGACGCCTACGACTCGGTCAGCGGCACCGCGATAGCGCAGCTTCAACTGTCACTTCCCGCCAAAATGGAGGGACGCGTGAACGGGACGTTCTCCCACGAGGAGTTCCTCCGCTCCCGAGGCTACTTCCCCGGAGCGCTCACGGAGAACCGGATTGACAACCTGGTGCGCGCCAAGGCCGGTGTCTGGTCTCCCTCGTGGAGTGGCGTTCGTCTGGGAATCGACTACGAGCTCTCCAAACGATTCAGCACCGCCGATGCCTACTCGTACACGGATCATCGCACGTTGTTCCACCTCACCTGGACCACGGACACGGACCGAATCGGGACGTCGACCATCGGGACAGCGGGGCGCACACCGCTCGGACACGGGGGCACGGCCGCATCGTCGCTCTCGGACGAGGTTCGGATCCGGGATCTGATGCGGCAGGACGAGGCAGTGAAGCAGGGGTCAAGCTGTCTGAAGTGACGGGGATCGATCATGACGGAACAAGGAGCGCAGGAGAAGAACGTGGCCCGGCCGTGGAAGGGGCTTGTGCGCGACGCTGCCCTGACAGTGCTGCTGGCCATCGTTCTGGCCGCGGGGACCAACATGGCGCGCGCGAAGCCCTTGCCCTGGATCCAGGCGGAGCCGTACGAGATCCTGGTGCCTTGTCCGGAGGTCATGGGTGAGGCCACGGAGCTGGCGCCCGACTCTTCGCTGATCGGGGACAAGTCCACGCTTCTGTTCGACGTGCGCTCCGCCAAGGAGTATGCGGAATGGCACGCCGCCGGGGCGAAGAATCAGCCCTTCGACTGGCTGGGGCCGCCCGTGGACGCGGAGGTTCGGATGATTGCCCGCGAGGTGGCGCGGACCGGGGCGAAGAACGTGGTGGTCTACGGCGACGGCGACGATCCCGACTCCGGGAGGGAGTGGGCGCGGATGCTGGCCGGTGCTCGTCTCAAGAACATCCACTACGTGCTCGGAGGGGCTCCGGCCCTTCGCAAGGTCCCCGCGAAGGAACAGGTGAATCCATGAGTCGATGGATGTCCTGGCGTGGACACGCCTGGCTCGGGCTCGCCGCGAGGCTCTATCTCGGCTTCGTATTTCTCATGGCGTGCTTCCACAAGCTGCTGCATCCCGACGTCTTCGCGCTCGATGTGGCCACCTATCAGTTCCTTCCCCTGTGGGCGATCAACGGTTTTGCGCTGGTGCTCCCGTGGGTCGAGCTGCTGGCCGGCATCATGCTCGTGATCGGATTCCGCGTCCGGGCTGCGAGCCTGTTGGTTGCGCTGATGATGGTGTCCTTCGTGATCAGCCTGCTCTGGGCGCTGCACCTCGACCTCGACATGTCGTGCGGGTGTTTCGCATCGCAGGGGGCGACGCAGGACGATCCGATATCGTGGCGGACGATCGTCCGCGACGGGGTCTGGCTGGTTCAGGCGTTGTACGTCCTGTTCTTCGATCGGGAGCCGTTGGGCGTGGAACGGCTTGTGAACGCGGTGAGGAAGCGTCGCGCTGCGCAGGCTTAGCGGCCCCGGTCGTCATCGAACGGAGGCGGGGCCGCTTCGCAGGGCCGGAGAAGCTACTCCTTGACCCGCCCGCTCAAGCGGTCGTGCTCTTCTTCGATCACGTCCTGCAGCGTGGCCATGTCGAGGTCGGCCGAGAAGGGACGGCCGTTGATGAAGAAGGTGGGCGTTGCGCCGACCTTGTTGCGCACTCCTTCTTTCTTGCTCTCGGTCAGCAGCTCGCGGCTCGCCGGGTCGTTCATCAAGCGGACGAACTCGTCGCGGTTCATTCCGTTCTGCTCGGCGGCCTCTGGGAGTCTGGCCGCGTCGAAGCCGTCGAAGTTGCGATACAGGTGCAGCAGCAAAGGCCAGAACTTGCCGAGCTTCTGGGAGGCGACGAGGGCGAGGCCCCCTTCGGTGGAGCCCTCATGGGTGCGAATGGGGAACAGCCGGAGGTGAAGCCGGGCCTTGTCTTTGAGTGCCCCCTGCGTCACCGACTGGTGAAGCGCAGGCAGGAGGCGGGAGCAGAAGGGGCAGCGGGCGCACACGTAACCGGTCACCTGGACCTTGGCGTCGGCCGCGCCGGCAGGTTCGAACTTGCTCGTGTCGATGGGCATTCTCTGGGTGGTCGTCATGCTCGTGGCGCGACGCGCGAGGGCCCTCTCGATGTCGGCCTGGGACTGTCCAGCGCCAGCGCGCCGGCACACGTCGTTGGCGAGACGCCGCGCGAGGAGGCAGACGGGCTTCTGCTGCAGGCACGCCTGGATCGTGTCGTCGCAGCATTCGTACGGGTGCTGCGAGGTCAGAACAGCGGTAGCGACGGCTTTCTTCGGCCCTTGCAGGGCGTCGCAGGTGGGGGTCTGGGCCAGGGCCGGGAAGGAGATGGCGAGCATCCACGCCATCGCCAGAATCGCTGAGATCGTCTTGAGCATGACGATTTCTCCTATAGCGCCATCGTCAGCCCCCGGGCAGGTCATGTGTTGCCGTTGGAGGGGGGCAAGGGGTGGACGTCGCGTCTCCCCGGCGTATTCACAGGGATTTCCGGGTCAGCGCTTCTCGAGCACGGCGAGGCGCACGCCCGCGCGGCGGATCTGTCGGAACGTCGCACCCTGCATGACGTGCCGGAGCACGCTCTCGCGGTCGATCACGGTGCCGCTGCAGATCGCATCGACTCCGAAGTCGAAGAGCGATGGGTTCAACGGGGAGCTCGGCCCGACCATCACCACGAACGCGCCGCGTATGCGGCTCATGACGTCGTCGAAGCTGTGGTTGATCAGGGTGGAGCCGGTGATGCAGAGCATCTCGCATTCGGGCAGCACGAGCCGGCCCTCTTCTTCGGTGATGTCACCTGGCAGCGGGGAGCGTTCGATGACCCAGAGCTGTCGTGCGATGGTGCGGAGGCGCTCGACGAAGGGGAAGTGGCCGATGACGGCGACCTTCTTGCCGACGGCGTGTTCGGCAAGGTACTCGGAGGCCTCGCGGACCTGCAGGGGGAGGCCTTCCTTGGGGAGCAAGGCGTTGATCGCCGCCATGCCGACGGAGGCTTCGAGCGGATTGTTCGACAGCACGAGGCGGGCAAGCTCACGGGCGTCGCCTCCGGTGAGGGAGCCGGCGCGGGCCGCGCCCTGGTCGCTCCAGGGGACGCAGGAGTGCTGGGGAGTGCAGGTCGTGGCGAGGCCGATCTCTCCGGCGCAGACAGCGGTCTGGAACGCGCCGATGCAGACATCCGAAACGGTGTGTTGCGCGCCACTCACGGCGTCGAGCAGCGCATGGAGAATCTTCACTTCGTGGCTCCTTGTGGCGGGCCGGCGTCGGCGAGGTCCGCCAGCTCCTGCAGGTTGGTCTTCGCCCGCGGATCGCTCGGGTCGATCTCGAGGGCCTTCTGGAAAGCCTTGCGGGCTTCGTCGCGTTGGCCGGTCTGCGCGAGCGCGGTGCCGAGGTTGATCCAGGCGCTGCCGAGGCGGGGGTCGAGCTCGATGGCTCGCTTGTATTCCGAGATGGCGCCGGCGTGGTCGAGTGCCAGTTGCAGCGCGTAGCCGAGGTTCGAGTGGTAGGAGGCGTTGTTGGGAGCGAGCTGGACCGCGAGACGCAGGTGGGGCAGGGCCCTGGATACTTCGTGCAACGAAAGATATGCGGCGCCGAGGGCGCTGCGCACACGCGGGTCGGACGGGGTCATGACCGCGGCGCGCTCGTAGGCACGAACGGCCTCGCGGGGTTGCGCGCGGAGCATGAGCACGGTGCCGAGGTTGGTCTGACGCGCGGGGTTGTTGGGGTCGAGCTCCGCCGCGCGCGTCATCTCGGTCAAGGCCTCTGCGCCGTTGCCGGTCGCGAGCAGGGCGATGGCGAGGGCCGAGTGCGCCTCGGCATCGGCGGGGGCCAGGGAGACGGCTTTGCGGAGCGACGCGATGGCCTGTTCGGCCTTGCCGAGGATGAGAAGGGCGCGGCCGAGCTCGATGCGCGCAGGCGCGTAGGATGCGTCGAGGCGCACGGCTCGCTCGAGCTCCCGCGCAGCCGCGGTGATCTCCGGGTGGTTCGGAGACGAGGCGAAGTCGGTCGTGACGCCGGTGCGTGCGATGGCGACGCGAGCCAGGCCGACGATGGGAGCGGGGTCCTTGGGGGCGAGCTTGGAGGCCTTGCGGTAGGCCTCCGCTGCCTTGTCGAACGCATCGGCTTCGTAGGCGGCGTCGCCCTCGGCGAGAGCCTTGTCGGCAGCAGAACCGGTGTTGCGAGAGAGCCCGGGCTGCACCGGCGGCGCGGGAGCCGGAGGGGGAGCGGAGGCGGAGACGGCGGGGGGCGCGCTCGAGGAGGGCGCAGCGGCGGGTGGCGCAGGGATCGCGGGTTCCGGGGCGACGGGTTCGAGACCGGGGGTGCGGACCGATCGGACGGGCTCGGGCTGCGGAGGTGTGGAGGCACAAGCGCCGAGGGGGCCGCACAGGCACAGGGCGACGGCGGCAGGAGCGGTGAAGCGAGCGAGGAGGTCGACAGGGCGCGTGAGTCGTGTGCGCGCGCCAGCGCCGGAGCAGGGGGAGGCAGGCATGCCGGGTTCGTGGGGGGAGGGTGCTGTCACCGGGTCACACGTTGTCTTCGGTCGAGTGGTCCTTGCCGTCGAAGCGGATGTGGACGGCGCGACCGTCGGAGAGGGTGGCGATGCAGACGGGGCGTTTCCAGGCGCGGAACAGTGCGCGCAGGGCTTCCTGGGCGTAGTCATGGCGCAGGTCGACTCCCTGGTGGTCGTGGCGCAGCAGCAGCTCACCGCGGTTCTTGTGGTTGGCGTCTTCGACGTAGATGAAGGGGTTGCCGAAGTTGGTGAGCTGCGTGAGCAGCTTCTCCTTGATGGCGAGGAACTCGCGCGAGTCGATCTCGAAGCGTCCGTTGCGCGTGGACCAGGCGTAGGTGAACAGCTTGTGCTCGATGCAGAACTCGGGCGTGAGGAACTCGTCGATGAAGGTCACGTCGTGGTAGAGGCGGCGGACTTCGAGGATCTTGCTGGCGCCGAGGCCGAGGCGCATGTCCCAGTGGCGCTTGACCTCGTAGTCGTTGCACTCCTCCCAGTCCTTGCCGAACTGGCCTTTGTTCCAGCGGTCCTCGATGTGGCGGTAGAGCTCGACGCCGAGCTTGTAGGGGTTGAGGCGGCCCTTGGAGGTGGCGAGCACGCCGGAGGCGTTGTCGGCGTAGTCGATGATCTCGTCGGCGCCGAGGACCTTCTCGGTCATCATGCGGGAGTGCCAGTAGGTGGCCCAGCCCTCGTTCATGATCTTGGTCTGCATCTGGGGCACGAAGTAGAGGGCTTCCTCGCGCAGGATCGCGAGGACGTCGTGCTCCCAGGGTTCGAGGGGCGCGTTTTCGAGGAGGAACAGCAGGACGTCGCGCTGGGAGTTTTCGGGGAACCTCTTGCGCTTTTCGCGCTGCTGCTCGATCTTCTTGCGCTGCTCCTCGAGGTACTCGGCGGGGTTGATGAACGACTCCATGTAGGGCTTGGCGCGGAGGCGAGGGACTTCGATGGCCTCCTCGTCCTCGCCTTCGCGGGCCGCTTCGGGCTCACCTGTGAAGCGCTGCCAGGGGTCGATCAGGTTGTCGAGGGAGAGGCAGTTGTCGATGAAGTCCTCAACGCGTGAGATGCCGTAACGCTCGATGTGGCGCCGGATGCGGGCGCCGTGGTTGGCCATCTTGTCGATCCAGCGGCGGTTGGGCTCGTAGGGCTGCTGGGTGCGGATCGGATCGAGGATGCGTCCGCCGGCGTCGAGGTCGGTGGCGCGGAAGGCGTAGTTGTTCTTGAAGAAGTCCACGTGGGCGAAGACGTGGGCCATGACGAGCTTCTGGTCGGTGACGGAGTTGCCCTCGAGCAGGTAGGCGTAGGCGGGGGTGTTGTTGATGACCATCTCGTAGATTTTCGAGAGGCCGTATTCGTAGCTCTTGGCGAGCTGCTCGTACTCCATGCCGAAGCGCCAGTGGGGGTAGCGCGTGGGGAAGCCGCCGTAGGCGGCGAGCTCGTTCATCTGGTCGTAGGTGAGGATCTCGAAGACGGTGGGGAACGGGTCGAGGCCGAAGTCCCGCGCGATCTTCTCGATCGACTGCTGCTGGTCGCGCAGGTACTTCGGAAGCTCCGTCTTGAGGGCGAATTCGCTCATCGTGTCCCCTGGTGCGCGACGTTGCCGTGCGCCTACTTTCCCTTGCCCAGGAAGTCCTTGATGCTTCCCATGATGCCGTCGCGATCGTGGATCTCGCTGACCACCAGCCGATCGTCCTCGCCCAGGTGGTTGCGCAGATCCTTGATGAACTGGCCCGAGCCGTAAGGGCTCTCGACCTGTCCGTAGGCGAACATGTTGGAGCGCGGCAGCAGCTCCTTCTTGAGCAGCTCCACACACACCATCGTGTCGTCCATCGACCAGTTGTCGCCGTCCGAGAAGTGGAACGGGTAGATGTTCCACTCGTCGACCGGGTAGTGATCGGAGACGATCTGGTTGCAGAGCTTGTAGGCGCTGGAGATCATCGTGCCGCCCGACTCGCGCGTGCGGAAGAACGTGTCCCGATCGACCTCGCGCGCGGTGGCGTCGTGGATGATGTAGCGGGTCTCGAGCCCCTTGTACTGGCTCTGCAGCCACGCATCGATCCAGAAGCTCTCGATGCGTACGATCTCCTTCTGCTCGTCGCCCATCGAGCCCGACACGTCCATCATGTAGATGATCACCGCGTTCGCCACCGGCTCCGACTGCGTCTTCCAGGAGCGGTAGCGCTTGTCGTCGGGCATCGGGATCACGACCGGCCGATCCGGGTTGAAGGTGCCGCTGGCGACCATGCGCTTGAGGGCTTCGCGGTAGGTGCGCTTGAAGTGCCGCAGGGACTCGGGGCCGACACGACGGATGCCCGTGAAGCGGTCCTTGGCGCTGATGATCTTGCTCTTGCCCCGGTTCTCGATGTCGGGCAGCGCCAGCTCCTCGCCCAGGATGCTCGCCAACTCCTCGAGCGTCACGTCGACCTCGAGCACGTGGTCCCCTGCATCCTTCCCCGCCTTGCCCGTGCCGTCGCCTTCCTGCTCCTGCCCGCCCAGCGGATCGCCTGGCTCGCCGTCCCCCTGCCCGGTTCCTCCGGTCTGCTTCTCGCCGAACCGGAAGCGGGGGATGTCGATCTGCGGGATCGGAATGGAGACGACGTCCTTGCCCTTTCGGCCGATGAGCTCGCCGTGGGAGATGTACTTCTTGAGGTTCTGCCGGATCCGGCCGCGAACGATGGCCCGGAAGCGGTTGTGGTCCTGGTCGATCTTCAGGGACATGTCTTGCAGGGAGTCTAGCGAAGCCACCCCGGGTGTCGATAGTCCCGGCCCGCAGTTTCCCTCGAGAGAGCGTCCCGCACGAAGCGCAACAGGGTTGCCCGGAACGGCCCGTCGTGCGCAAGCTGGATTCCGCCCATGATCGAGCAACTCGACACCCCGCGCTCCGGCGCGACGCGCACGCGAACCTGTCTGATCCTGCTGCTCTGTGTCGTCGGGAGCGTGTACGGCTGCCGATCGAGCGAACCCTCGGCCGACGCTGGAGCTGCACCGACGGAGCCCTCGCAATCCGCTTCGTCCAGTGTGGTGGAGACGCCCTCCGCTGTCCCCGCCCTTCCCTCCGCCAGCGTCGAGCCCCCTGCCGTGGCGCAGCACGAAGGCTGTCCCGACGAGATGATCCTCGTGCCCGCTCGCAAGCCGGTGTGCGTCGATCGGTGGGAGGCGATCCTGGTGGACAAGAGCACCGGAGAGCGTCTGTCTCCCCACTACCCGGTGCACCGCAAGCTCGCGCTCAAGCTGGAGGCCGACTGGCAGGAGAAGCGCAAGACGCTTGGCAGCGCGCAGGCGCAGGCGATGCCGGTGCCGCCGTTGCCTGCCTGGCAGCGGGACAACGACGCGGAGCCGGTGGCGGTCTCCCGTGCGGATCAGGTCCCCAACGGCTACCTCTCGGGCAAGGTAGCGAAGCTCGCTTGCGAGAACGCGGGCAAGCGGTTGTGCAGGCGCGACGAGTGGGTGCGCGCGTGCCGGGGCAAGCGCGATTTGCAGTATCCCTACGGGGAGAGCTACAAGCAGGGCGTGTGCAACGTGTTCCGCTCGAGCCACCCGGCGGGCGTGCTCCACGACGATCCATCGATGGGGCACCTCGACCCGCGGCTGCTGCTCGTGGAGGACAAGGACGGGCCGCTGCTGCGCAAGACGGGGGCGGTGACGAAGTGCAAGAGCGCGTGGGGGGACGACGCGCTTTACGAGATGGTGGGGAATCTCGACGAGTGGGTGGAGGATCCGAAGGGGATGTTCGTGGGAGGGTTCTTCTCGCGATCGAAGAAGGACGGTTGCGAGTCGGTGATCACGGCGCACCCGAACGACTACTTCGACTACTCGCTCGGGGTGCGTTGCTGTCGCGACCCGGAGACGTGACCCGGCCCGTCGCCGCGGACTTTCCTTCTTTCGCGCCGCGTCCTATCCTGCGCGGCATGAAGGACATCCTGCCGGCGGACCAAACGTACTGGGAGATGATGCGCGCCAAGGCCGCGGAGCTTTCCCGCGCCTACGGGTTTGACCGCATTGACACGCCCGTCCTCGAGGAGACCA
>JAKLDZ010000173.1 GCA_022703255.1 Myxococcota bacterium
CCTGTCCACCGAGATGCGCGCGATCCGGGACCTCGTCTCCCTCGGCCTGCAGG
This sequence comes from Myxococcota bacterium, assembly GCA_022703255.1. Lineage (GTDB taxonomy): Bacteria > Myxococcota_A > Polyangia > Polyangiales > Polyangiaceae > JACRCQ01. The sequence goes on from JAKLDZ010000173.1 coordinate 54, forward strand.
TGCGCACCAACAACCGTCTCAAGGTGCGACAGCCTCTGTCGCGTGCCGACGTCGTCCTCGCGCGCCAGGACCTGGCCTCCAGGCTCGTTGCCCACGAGGCGTTGATCGCCTCCGAGCTGAACGTGCACCAGGTCCACTGGCTCGAGCCCGGGCAGGAGGGCGAGGAGGTCCGCTACAAGGTCAAGCCCAACTTCCGCTCCCTCGGCCCGAAGATCGGCAAGCAGGTCCAGGCTGCCAAGAAGGCCCTCGAGAGCGCCGACGCGGGCAAGCTCCGCACGGCCCTTGCCACCGACGGCAAGGTCTCGCTCCCCCTCGGTGAGGGCGCGATGCTCGAGCTCGGCCCCGAGGACGTCGAGGTCGCCGTCGAGGCCGCCGAAGGCTTCGCCGCCGCGGGGGCCAGGGTCGGCGTCGTGGTCATCCACACGCGCCTGACCGAGCTGCTCGTCGACGAGGGCTTCGAGCGCGAGTGCCTCTCCCGAATCCAGTCGGTGCGCAAGGAGATGGGGCTCGCGTTCACGGATCGGATCCGGGTGGCCGTGGACGGCTCGGAGCGGATCCAGCGTGTGTGCACCGAGGCGAAGGCGCGCATCGGCAAGGAGGTCCTCGCCAGCGAGCTGAGCATCGGCGAAGCCGCCTTCGAGGCGGAGGTCACCAAGGAGTGCGACCTCGACGGTGAGAGGCTGGTGATTCGGATCCGAAGGAGCTGAGAGCCCGTCCCGATCATCTCGTCCGTTCGAAGCCGGGGCGCGCAGCCGTCCCGGCGCTCCTTCGTCTCGACAAGCGGTCGATGGTGGCACGCACACGGTGCACTGGGGCGACTGGCACAACAGCACGGTGGTCAAGAATCAGCTTCCGAAGGTCGGCGTGGGCGGGTTGCCGTTCGTGTTGGTGGCCGACGGGCAGCGCGCCTATCTGGGTGCGTTCATGACCATGCTGTCTTCGTACGCGATCGAGCTGCCGGTCATCGTCGTGGAGAGCATGCAGCAGGACTCCTTCGCGATCGAGAGCGGGTACCCGGGGGGACCGGTTCCTGCGGAGGATCCGCGCGACGACACGCGAGTGATGGGGGTGTTGGAGGCGGCGGCGAAGCTCGAGAAGTGACGGGTGCATGCGGTGCCCGGCTCGTGCCGACTTCGAGCATCGGTGTCGCTGGACTGGGCGGTGAGAGGTGGTTCGCCGAGGCATCGGAGCCGGTGGAGCGTTCCCTTGTGGTGCGAGTCGAGAGGCATGTACGATGACGACCTCGGAGTTCCGGTGGGACGGGCCGCATCAGGCCGGAGGGGCAGGGCACGGTGGGAGCGGACAAGTCGGGGACGGGTCCTGATCGGGAGGCTTCCTGCCGAAGCGGGGGCGACGCCCAGGGGATCGCGTGGCATGCGAACGCCCCGTCGGCTGCGGCGCTGCGCGACCGCGAGGCGCGCGTATCGAGCCTCTTTCGCGCGGCTCCGGTGGGGCTGGGCCTGATCGTGGGGCGCACGATGCAGGACGTGAACGAGGCGGTGTGCAAGATCACGGGGTACTCGAGGGAGGAGCTCGTTGGGAGCACGACGCGGTTCCTGTACGAGTCGCAGGAGGCGTTCGAGGCGGCCGGGGTGTTGTACGAGCCCAAGGGGGATCCGCTGGAGCGGACGGTGCACGTGACGCGCTGGGTGCGCAAGGACGGGCGGATGATCGACGTGGAGCTGTGCGCGGCACGCGTCGAGGCGCGGGATCCTGGTCGCGGAGCCACGGTGGCGGTGACGGACATCACCGAGCAGAAGCGTGCGCACGACGCGTTGCGAGCGAGCCAGGCGCTGTTAAGCGAGACGCAGAGCATTGCGCGGATTGGAAGCTGGGAGTTGGACTACGCCACCGGGCGATTCACGTGGACCGACGCCTGCTATCGGATCTACGGCTTCGAGCCTGGCGAGGTGGTCCCTACTACCGAGTGGGTGGAGTCCCGGGTGCCCCCCGAGGACCTGGCGTTGATCCGCGAGCACCTCACCGGGGTGTTGGAGTCGGGCGAGTTCAGGCCTCCTCTGGAGCACAGGATCGTGCGGCGGGACGGTGCGGTGCGGTGGCTGCACGTGACGGGAGTCGTGCAACGGTCGGCCGCGAACGAGCCAGTCCGCTCCATGGGCACGATGCAGGACGTCACCGATCTGAAGACGAGCGAGGCCCAACGGCTCGAGCTGGAGCGTCGGCTGCTGCACGCGCAGAAGCTGGAGAGCCTCGGGGTGCTCGCGGGGGGCATTGCCCACGACTTCAACAACCTGCTGCTCGCCATCCTGGGCAATCTCGAGCTCGCGCAGTTGCAGTGCGCCGCGGGCTCCCCTTGCCGCGCGAACATCGATCGGTCGGCCCAGGCGGCAAGACGGGCCGCCGAGCTCACGAGGCAGATGCTCGACTACTCAGGAAGATCGCGCGTCGTCACTTCCCGCATCGACTTGAGCGAGCTCGTCCGGGAAAACGCCCACCTGCTGCGCAGCGCAGTTCCCAGGATCGTCTCCCTCGATCTGCGCCTCGCGCAACACCTGCCTCGAATCTCCGGCGATACTGCCCAGGTGCAGCAGGTCGTCATGAACCTGCTCACGAACGCATCGGAAGCGGTCGGTGAGGGGCCGGGGACCGTGAGCCTCGAGACCGGCGTGATGGATTGCGACACGGCGACGCTGCAGCGCAGCCGCGCCGTCGAGGTCCCGCCTGCGGGGCGTTTCGTGTACCTCGACGTGAAGGACACGGGCTGCGGCATGGATGGCGAGACGCTGCGACGCCTGTTCGACCCGTTCTTCACCACGAAGACCTTCGGGCGTGGCCTGGGGATGTCGTCGATTCTCGGGATCGTGCGCGCGCACAAGGGGGCGATCCTCATCGAGAGCTCGGTGGGGCAAGGGACCTCGGTACGCGTCCTGTTCCCTTGTGGCGACACGACAGCGGCTTCCGATGCCTCGGAGGGCCAGGTTCCGCGGGCCAGCCCGACCGAGCCGGAGCGGGGCCAGCGGGGCACGGTGCTCGTCGTCGACGACGAGGAGATCGTGCGAACCGTGTGTGTGCGGATGCTGGAGCGACAGGGCTGGTCGGTGCTGGCGGCGTCGAGTGGTCCGGAGGCGCTGGCGATTCTCGGAGGGAATCGGGAACGGGTTTCGTGTGTGCTGCTCGACCTGTCGATGCCGGAGATGGATGGCATCGCGACGTTCCGTGAGATGCGCAAGCTCGTATCGGACCTGCCGGTGCTGCTCTCCAGCGGATTCGGCGGGGAACAGGAAGCGGTGACGAGTCTGGAAGGCGAGGGGCTCGCGGGGTTCATTCAGAAGCCGTATTCCTTCGGTGTGCTCGACGCGGAGCTTCGCCGGGTCGCGCGGGATCGGTCCGAACGTAGCGCTTGACCGTATCCTGTCGGTGGCAGAACGTTCGGACGTGAACCCAGCTCGTCGCTCCGCTCTCGCAGCGTGCATCGCCCCTTGGATTCCCGTCATCGCAGTCATTGGCGCCCAGGCGGGGGTGCTGTGCGGTGCCCGGGAGGCCATCGCGGCCCCCAAGTCCGACGCCACGGTCTATCTGCCCGTCGCGCGAATCCGCGTCCCGGTCCCTGGGCGAGCCTCGGATTGGATCGTCGACGACGTCCAAAGCGAAGGCGCGAAGATCGACATGCTGCGCACATCGCCCAGCGTGCAGCCGGTGATGGGGTTCTCGGTGCGGCTGTACACGAATGGTGCGACCTGCTCGACGCAGCTCAACGCGCCGTTGTCCTCGTTCCCTTCCGGGGCCAGGAAGGTGAGGCGCCCTTCGTACCTTCCCGCATCGTTCGTCGCCGAGGCGATCGAGTCGCCGATGCCCGGTGGCACCGCCGCTCTCGCCTGCTCCAATACGCGAGCGGGAAGCGTCGTGCTCAAGATCGTCTACAAGGGCACACGCTTCGAGCGTGACGTCGCCAGGCTTCGCGCGACCTTCGAAGCGATCGCCAAGGAGGCCGCGACCCGCGGAGCCGCTCCTACGCCGCCGACGCGAACCGATCCGACTCCTCCGTCCGTGCCCGCGCAGCCTCCGCGCCTGTCGTCCGTGGCGATCACGCTGGGCACCGCGGGCGCAACGGTGCGTCTACCCGAGGGGTGGCGCCACGAGTTCGTCAACGAGATGCAGCAACCGGGCAGGGACGTGCTCTCGCGGCAGCGTGCCGGGGAGCCGGAGCTGGCCATTGGGCTGGAGCCTCCCGCGCGCGGTCACACCTGCGCCGAATGGTATGCCAGCCAGCGGAGCCGTCCCGATGCGCAGATGCGCGAGCGTCCGGCCTACGCCCCGTCCAGCTTCTTCCACGCGGTGCGCGAGTCAGGTGGCGAGAGCGCGAAGTTCAGCAAAGCGAATCTGTGTCTCGACACGAAGGACAACGGGCTCATGGAGGTGATGCTCGTGTACGAGGGGAGCCTGTCGGACCCCGACGCGCGGGCCGCTTATCCCGTGCTGGAGCAGATCGCATCGTCGGTCCTCGCAACGCCGCGGGTGCCCGATCTCCCGCCTCCTGCCGAGCTGTCCGCCGTCGCAGCGGTCGCGACTTCGTCTCCCCCGCCCGCCTCCGCCCCCAAGTCCGAAGCGCCCAAGAACGACGCCACTCTCGAAGAGATCGAGAAGCGAGCCAGCAAGCGCAGAGAAGCCCGCGAGCGCGAACGTCGCAAGGCATCGGAGGATCGCGGGTCGCCGTCCATCCTCGACGGCGTGCGTGCCGAGCTGTCGGGCTATCGGGTGAAGCCGGAGGACGAGGCGTACGAGAGCGCGACGGGGGGGACGATACGGTTGCACATGACGCACATGGACGAGCCGGATTCGTTGTCGCTGGCGGTGGCGGCGAGCGCGATGATTGGAGCGGACGGTGCGACGAACATTCCGGTGGACTTCAGCTTCGGGATGGGTGCGGGGTTGCCGCTAGGGCCTTTGAAGCTGATTCCGCTGCTGCACGTGGGCGCGGATTCGATGGGGGGCGGCGATGCGGGGAGGTACAAGGTTCCCGCGGCGTTCTACTACGCGGCCGAAGGCTCGGTGTCTCTCCCGCTGGCGAGCTCCTTCGGCATCGGAGCGTCGATAGGGCGCGCGTATCGCGGGAGCGTGACAGGACACGCCAACGCCGAGGTTCCCAGGGAGGATCGGCTGTCGGCATACCTGTGGATCCGCGGGATATCGCTGGGCGCTCGCATCGTGGACTACGGCACCGGCAAGCTCACGGCCGGCACGTTGGGCTGGGTCTTCTGAGGGGACGTCGGCAAGGAGCTCGGATTCAAGATGATCAAGCATCGAATTGCGTGCCTGTCTGCGATGGCGCTCCTGACGGCGATCGCCGCGGATTCCGCTTCCCAGGCGCAGACGAGCAGCCCGGCGACCGTCACCACCTCGCTGGGAGCATCGCTGCGCGATGCCCTCGCGTCGGCTGAGCGCACGGTTCGCAGCAGGGAATCATCGCACGGCGCCAGCTCACCGCAGGTGGCCGAAGCGCTTGCCGCGCTGGCGCAGCTCGAGATCGACGTCGGGGATCTGGCGAAGGCCGAGGAGCATGCGCGCAAGGCGCGCGGCATGGTGGAGTCCAAGAGCGAGCGGGCGCTTGGGGATGCTCTCTCGGCGCTCGCGCGGGTTGCCACGGTTCGTGGTGACACGTTCGTTGCGGAGGATCTGCAGACCGGGGCGTTCGAGGCCTACAAGCGGGCGCTCGGCGACAAGGATGCATCGGTGGGCTTCGCGCTTTGCACGCTGGGCTACATCCAGGCGTTGCGGGGCGACTTCCAGAGCGGGGAGAGCAAGTGCCTGGACGCTGCGCGCTACGGCAGCCGCAGCGCCCTGTCGGCCTCGCAGCGAGCAGCTTGGGAGCTGCAGATGGGGGTCGCCTACCAGGGGAAGGGCTTGCGCTACAACGCCGCAAAGGCCTTCCAGGAAGCCTTCTCCGGATTCCAGAACGTCCTCGGTCCGGAGCACCCCGCCACGGCCCATGCCATGAGTCGCCTGGCGGCCTTCTACCTGTTCATGGGCGACGTCGGCCTCGCCGACAGACTCCAGACCCGCTCCCTCGAGCTGCGCGTGAAGACGCTCGGCGCGAACAACCGTTGGACCGCGGAGAGCATGTTGCGCCTCGCCGACGTCCGCCTCGCGCAGAAGGACACCGCCGGCGCAAGGGACCTGTACCGCAGGGCCCTGTCGGCGATGGGGCGCGGTCATGGAGCGTCCGATCCCGGTGTGGCCGAGGTCGCGATGGACCTCGGCACCATGCTGTGGAATGCCAGGGAGCCCGGCGCAGAGGAGCTGTTCCGTCGCGCTCTCGACATCCGCGAGAAGTCCTTCGGCACCCGACACAAACTGGTGGCCGATGCGCTGCGCGCCGTCGCGATGGTCGACGAGGCTGCCGGGCGATCGTCGGCGGCCCTGGAGAAGCTGGACCGGGCCGAGGCGATCTACGACGAGTACGCGGGCAAGCTCATGACACGGGGCTCGGAGAAACAGCGCAGGGCGAACGCCGACAAGCTCTGGACGTTCTGGAATCGGGTCGTGTCCTTCCAGGCGCGATCGGCGAAGGACGAGCCAAAGGCGGTGGAGCTGGCGTTCCGCACGGTGCTTCGGAACAAGGGGCGGGTGCTCGACGCGATGGCGGATTCGCTGTCGCTGGTGCGCGCGAGCCCGGGCGCCGACGACGCGAAGCTGATCGAGAAGATCGCGGAGAACCGCGGGATGTTCGCGCAGCAGGTGCTCTATCGATCGCGCGTGCGCGGGACCTACACCGAGCAGGAGGCCTCCGGAAACAACAAGGAGGTGACCGCGGCGTGGTTGGATGCGTTGCTGTCGAGGGTGTCCACGGACGCGGAGGCCACGATCAGCCTGCGCGCGGAGCAGCTCGGCAAGGCCCGGTCCGTGACGAAGGAGACGATCGCGGAGGCTCTCCCGCCCGGCGCGGCGCTCGTGGAGCTGGCTTCGTATCGTCCCTTCGATCCCAAGGCGCCGGCAGACACCTCCCTGGGAGACCCGCGCTATGCCGGTTTCGTTCTCGATCACTCGGGGCAGGTGCGGACCGTGGAGCTCGGAGCTGCCTCGGTGATCGACGAGGCGGTGCGCAAGCTCCGCAAGGCGCTGGCGACGCCGCAGGGAGATGCGAAGAGTGCGGGGAGGCAGCTCGACGAGCTCGTGATGAAGCCGCTTCGGGCCCATCTGCGGGGAGCACGGGTGCTGTACCTCGCCCCCGACGGAGCGCTGAACCTGGTGCCTTTCGGGGCGCTGGTCGACGAGCGTGGCGACTACCTGGTGGAGACGTTGTCGATCACGTATCTGACCTCGGGACGCGAGCTGTCGCGCATGGCCTCGACACCTCCGGCGCCGCGGTCGGGAGCGATCGTGATTGCCAATCCGGAGTACGGTTCGGCGCAGGGCGTCGGCGCTGGCAACACCGCGCGCGGCGGGGCGTCCACGGTTGCCGTGGATCTCGGTCGAGTGCGGTTCTCGGCACTCCCGGGCACAGCGCAGGAGGCCAGCTCCCTGGCCTCGGTATTCCCGGACGCGAAGGTGTCCACCGGCGCGGAAGCCACCGAGAGCAGGATCAAGGGACTGCGCGGGCCCAAGGTGTTGCACGTGGCGACGCACGGGTTCTTCATCGACGGGAGCCGTTCTGCACAGCGCGGCAACCGGGCTCTGGAGCTCGACGACGCCGAGCCGGCGTCGCCCGCCGACGACAAGCAGAGCAAGCAGCTCAACGAGCACGATCCGCTCAACGATCCGCTGATGCGCTCCGGCCTCGCGCTGGCCAATGCCAACGTCGTGAACAGCGGTGGAGAGGATGGTTGGCTCACGGCCTACGAGGGCATGACGTTGGACCTGGTGGGCACGCAGCTCGTCGTGCTCTCGGCGTGCGAGACCGGTGTCGGCGAGGTCGCGCCCGGAGAGGGCGTCTTCGGACTCCGTCGCGCGCTGGTCGTGGCGGGAGCGCAGACGCAGGTGATGTCGCTGTGGAAGGTCGATGACGAGGCGACGCGCGATCTGATGGTGGCGTACTACAAGAAGCTGAAGGCCGGCGGCGGGCGCAGCGAAGGGTTGCGGCAGGTCCAGCTCGAGATGCTCTCCACTCCCGCGCGCAACCATCCCTACTACTGGGCCAGCTTCATTCCGTCGGGCGATCCACGGTCACTCGACGGCAAGCCTGTGGAGCCGAAATTCGCCAAGGGCGGCTACGGCGTGCCGTCGTTCGACGGAGTCAAGGAGCGCGGGTGCGCGTGTGAGATGGCCGGAGGGACGCGCGGTTGGCCGTGGGGATGGCTCACGCTGATCGGCGCGGTCGCGGTGGCGGGGCTTCGAAGAAGGCGGTGAGGCAGAGGGGGTGAGAACGCGAGTCTTGTCCGATGCAGTGCCCGCGAGCGAAGAAGCTCAGTCGTCCTCGGGCTCGACGTCGAGGTCGAGTGCCTCGGCGGGAAGCGGAGGGGGCTTCTTGACGACGACCTCTTTCTTGCCGGCGACGGGGTCCTCGATCGAGACCACGCGCACCTTGAAGGCCAGGTTCTTGCCTGCGATGGGAGAGAGCAGGCGGACCACGACGACCTTGTCGTCGGCAGACACGATTCGAAGGTTGAGGGTCGCGCCGGTGGCGGTGCTCCCCTGGTACAACGAACCCACCTCGAGCTTCGCGTCGGAGGGGAACTGCGAACGCGGGATCTCCTCCTTCGGAAGCTCGTCTTCCGGCGGAGTCACCTCCTGCGCCGGGATCTCGCCCGACAGCGACTGCCCCGCGTCGAGCCCTTCGAGGCGCTTCTCGAGGGCGGGCAGCAGCTTGCCCTCACCGTGCACGTACTGGATGGGGCCGCTCTTGGCCGACGATTCGATGACGTCGCCATCCTTGATGCGCAGCTCGTACTCGAGGCGAACGATGCTTCCTGGGGCGATCTTCATGGGTGAATCGTACCGCGATCCCGTGCGCGCGTGTTCGGCAAAGACGCGCCGATCTACAACGAAATCCCTGGAATGCTCTCAGAAGCTGCCGGCCACGCCCAGGGTGGCTCCTCCCCGCGTCGGCACGACCTGCGGGAAGAAGCTCGTCTTCGTTGCCGCACGATCCGCCGGCCGATCCGCAGGCATGTGACGGGTCATGTACCAACCGACCGCGTACCCCGCAGCGATGCCCACGGTCCCCATCCCCAGCGTCGTGCGCTGCTCGAACTCCCCGTCCGTGAGTGCCAGGTAGCCGCCCGCCATCAACACGCCTCCGCCGAGCGCAGCGAGATCGGTGAGCCGCACGCGCGCAGGGGAAGGCGACAACGGTCCGGCCACGATGGCGCCGCCCAAGGTGCCGGCCGCAACACCGATGGCAGACGCCAGGGCCGTGCGGTCGTCGCGTTCGGTGTCATCGGGGCTCACGGCGCCGGTGGTCAGGCCGAAGGCGACGCCGCCCCACAGTGCAGTGGAGCCGACGAACGAAGCGCGGCCCGGGGTGGCTCCGAGGGTGGAGCCGAGCACGCCACCGGCCACGGCGCCCACGGTCGCCGAACCCCACGCCATCGACGCCATGTGCTGCACGTTGGGCTCGTCGCGGTCGCCGGATCTGGCGTACAGCCACCAGGCCAGCATGGCGCCTTGCTCGGCTCCGATGAGGATGCCTTCCGCGATCGATTGGGGCACGCCGTACTTGAGCGGCTTGCCAAGAGAGTCGAGAGCGTAGACCCCGGCCGGCGCGACTCCTGCGAGCAGCAGCGGCGGGATGATCCACCCGCGCAGCGAGTCCGGCTCCGTCTGCGCGTCGATCCAGAGCCCCGTCCCCACTCCATAGCCCGCCGCCGTCATGTACAAGAACGACATCTCGTCGCCCGTGCGCTCGTTCGACAGCCGCGCCGCCATCTCCGCGCGCCGCGCATCCCAGATCGGGTGCCGCTCGTCGACCCGAAGGGTAACGGGTACGCGCGCCGTCTCCCCGGTCATAGGCAGCGTGAGACGCTCGGTCACGTAGCCCTGCTCGGAGCTCTCGATCGTGTGCTCGCCGGTGGGCAGCCACCCGATCCAACGCCCCTTGCCCAGGGCCACGCCATCGATCGCGATCGTTGCGGAGATCGGCTCCGTGCTCACCTGCACTTCGAAGACCGGGGCGAGCGCGGGCGCGGTCTCCGCCACGGTCTGTCCGTTCACCACGCGCACCGCGCGGGGTGCGGTGCCGAGCCCCTCCTTGCGCAACGCATACACGTGAGGGCCGGGCGGCAGGATTCCCTCCCACGGGACCTTCCCCACCAGCGCCCCATCCACGTACACCCCGGCGCCTTCCGCGTCCGCCGCTCCCGCGATGCGCAACCTGCCGCCGTTCGCCAACGGCTGGAGCGGTGCGTCCAGCGACACGGACTTGCCCGCCTCCACCTTCACCGACGCGTCGAACGTTTCGTACCCATCCGCTCGCACCCGCACGTTGTGAGGCCCCGGCATCACGCGAAGCGGGTAGAGCATCGGCAACCGCCCCCGCGTGCGCCCGTCAATCACTACCGTGCCGGGCACGTTCGACGTCACCTCAACGCTGCCCACGAGCTTGCGAAGAGCGTTCATCGCGGGGGCGATCGTGGTGCGCTGCTCCTCGGAGAGCTTCTCGCGGAACACGGTCACCAGCTCCTCGTACAGCTCGAGCGACTCGTCGATGCGTCCGGTCTGCTCCAGGCACCAGGCGCCGTTGAGCGTGTTGGCAACCGTGGGGAGGATGACTCTGGACTCGGCGAACTTGACCGCTGCACGCTCGCAATCGCCGGCCTTTCTCAGCTCATTGCCCTGGAGGAACAGGGCCTTGGCGCGCTCGATGCGATCGTCGTCCGGCGAAGGAGACGACGCCGCGGGCGTTGCGGACGACGCGCTGCCGATCGCGCAAGGGCAGGGGGGGCACGCAGCGGAGGAGGCTGGGGTCTGCGCCAGGGCGATCGCGGGGGGGATCGACAGGACCGCGGCGACCAGCAGGGAGACTCCCCGGGCAGCGCGGTGCGATCGATCCGTGATCATGGGATGCCGGCTATAGCCGTGCGCCGCGCGGGCCGTCAATGTTCCCGAATACCTCTCATCGACCGCGCTCGAAGTGTATCATCGGGCGCGCCATGACCGCCTCGTCGGACTCCCTCGGACTCGCCATCGGCGCCACGCTCGCCGGACGGTTTCGCGTCACGGGGATTCTCGGCGCGGGTGCGATGGGTGCGGTCTACGAGGTGCGCGACGAGAAGGACCAGGTCGAAGTCCTTTCCGGCGTGTTCGAGGGCAAGACCACGGGCGCCCCGATCGCGATGGCGATCTTCAACCGCGACCACGATTCGTCGAA
>JAKLDZ010000174.1 GCA_022703255.1 Myxococcota bacterium
CGGACGCTTCCCAGCCGGGCCCCCACTGCGGAAACCCTTGTGTCGCGCGATCCGCGAACGCCTTCGCGGTCGTGGGCCTGTTGTTGGCGAGACAGCCGAGGGCTCCGTGCACCAGGGGAGCCGGGTTCGTGCGCGCGAGTCCGAACGAGACCTGCCAGGCTTCGATGGCCAGGTCGATGTCGCCACGCGATGACCACGCATCGGCCTGCAGCAGCTTGGCGCGCGCGTGATTGCTCACGAGGCGCAACGCTGCCTCCGCCGACTTCATCGCTTCGTCCGCCATCCCGCGTCGAAGCAGGATCTCCCCGAGCAGCGAGTGCCAGTCCGGATCGACCCCCGTGCACTGGAGCGCCGCGCGGGCCTCCTGCTCCGCTTCGTGCAGACGTCCAAGCGCAGACAGCGCCTCTCCGAGGCTCGCGTGCGCGGCGCCAAACGTCGGACGCCCGGTCACCGCCTGGCGGAGCAGCGCCGTGGCGCGTTCGCTCGACGTCACGTTCGCCCCCAGCGCGAACAGCGCGTCGGGATCGTCGCCGTCCGCTGCGACCGCCTTCTCGAACGCTTCGACAGCCTGCGGTTTGCGACTCGTCGCGAGCAGGAACCGTCCGAGCCCAAGCCACGCCTCGGTGCGTTGGGGCGCCGACGACGCTGCGTCGCGGAAGGACTGCTCCGCCTCGGCGAGGGCGCCGTCCTGCCATCGGACGTAGCCCTGCACGACGCGGGCTTCGTACAGGCCGGGGGTGAGGGCGAGGGCCTTGGCGATCTCGGGCGCGGCTTCGGATGCGCGCTTGTGGAGCATGTGGGCTTCTGCGGCGCACGCGTGGGAGAGGGACGCGCCTCCCGGGAGGGTGGCGAGCTTCCGGCATGCGGCCAGGGCGGGCGCGTGCTGCTGCTGGTCGAGGTGGACCTTCGCGAGCTCGCGTGCGAGCGGCACCGCATGAGCGCGTGCATTCGCGAGGGTCGAGCCGCGACGCAACTCGGTCAGGGCGGCATCGAGCTTGCCGGCGCGGCGAAGCACCCTGCCCAGCTCGAGGCTGGCGGCGGCATCGGCGCGATTGCGAGCCACGGCATCGCGGGCCGCGGCCTCGCGGTGCGCTTGAGCAGAAGCAGGGACACTCAGGAACAACGCCGTGGCGGCAACCAGCAGAGAGCTTGCGACGTGTTTCATGACTTCCTCGTGGAGCAGTCGATGGACGGCTCCGAGCCCCGGATGTTCAAGCGTGGGGCCTGTTCCGGGCGGGGAGTCATGGTAGCGCAGACGTCCCGGCTGGGAACGGAGATCCGCGACATTTCGCGGAGCGTCACGGAGGACACGGTGCGTTGACACGGCGAAGGGCGTTCTGCTCCAATGCGACCAGGACGGCTTGAGGGAGCTGAGATGGAGGAGTTTTTCCGTCGTGTGATCGAGCACACCCGATGCGCTGCCGCGCGCATCCGGATGCCCGATCGCACGCTCCTCTATGCGAACCCGGGTTTCGCAACCCTGGTGGGGAGCGCGCTCTCCTCCGACGCGATGAGCGGCAGACCTCTCCATGACTTCGTCGAGGCGCAGCCGTCGACCGAGACACTCCTGGCGGAAGTCCAGGAGACGGGACGTCTGGAGGCGCGGGAGGCGCGGTTCCGCACGCTCGCGGGCGAAGAGCGGGCGGTGATTGTGGACGCGGTCGTGGCGCGGAGCGAGACCGGGGCGAGCAGCGTGGTGGACTTGCTGATGGTGGATGTGTCGCCGCAGCGGGCGCGCGAGGCGCGGCTCGAGGAGGACGAGCGGCGGGTGAGGACGATCCTCGCTGCGATTCCGGACTCGATGTTCCTGCTGCGGGATGGCGTGTTCGTGGACTTCAGCGCCAAGGCCCACAACCTGTACGTGCGCCCCGAGGACTTCCTCGGACGTCGTCTCGAAGCGGTGATGCCGCCCCACGTGGCGGCCGAGACCAGGCGTCTGGTAGACGTGGCCATCGCGACCGGAGAGCCGCAACTGCAGGAGTACGAGCTGGAGATCGCGGGGCGCCTGCGCTGTTTCGAGGCGCGTCTTGCGCCCGGCGGCGGGAGCGACGTGCTCGTGATCGTGCGCGAGATCACGGACCGCAAGGCGGCCGAGAGCGCGTTGGCCGCGGAGCGCATGCGTTTGTCCGTGACGCTCGCGAGCATTGCCGACGCGGTGATCGCGACGGATCGCACGGGGACGGTCACGCTGATGAACCCCGTGGCGGAGCGCATGACGGGGTGGTCATCGGCAGAGGCCTTGGGGCAACCCCTCACGCGGGTCTTCCGGATCGTCAACGAGAAGACGCGCGAGGCGATGGAGGACCCGGTCCACACGGTGCTCAAGACGCAGCGGGTGGTGGGGCTGGCGAACGACACTGCGCTGCTTTCGCGCGACGGCAGCGAGCGACACATCGCGCACAGCGGAGCGCCGATTCGTTCGGGAGCCGGATCAATGGACGGCGTGGTGCTGGTGTTCCGGGACCAGACCGAGGAGCGACGGCTGCAGGAAGAGCGCATCCGCGCCCAGAAGCTCGAGTCGATGGGGGTGCTGGCGGGGGGCATCGCGCACGACTTCAACAACATCCTCACGGCCGTGGTGGGGAACGTGTCGCTCGCGCGCATGCACCTTCCGCCCGAGAGCACGGCGACACCGCGTCTGGCCGACGCGGAGAAGGCGCTCTCGCGCGCCCGGGACCTCACGCGCCAGCTCCAGGCGTTCTCACGCGGCGGGCAGCAGGAGCGCAGGATCTCCCCGATCGGTCCGCTCGTCCGCGACTCGGTGCGGATCGCGCTCACCGGCTCCTCCGTGCAGGCCGAGGTCAACGAGGCCGAGGAGCTCTGGACCGTTCGCGTGGACCGCGGGCAAGTCTCCCAGGTGTTCGAGAACCTCCTCATCAACGCGGCGCAGGCCATGCCCGGAGGCGGACACATCCATGTCGTCCTCGAAAACGTCGAGGTGACCGATCAGTGGCTCCACCCGGTCCGGCCAGGCCGCTACGTTCGCGTCACCGTCCACGACACCGGCATCGGCATCCCCCGCGCGAACCTCACCCGGATCTTCGAACCCTACTTCACCACCAAGGAGCGCGGCTCCGGCCTGGGCCTCGCCGTCTCCTACTCCATCGTCGCAAGCCACCTGGGCCGCATGTTCGTCGACTCCGAGCTCGGCACCGGCTCCACCTTCTGGGTCTACCTGCCCGCCGCCGACGGCGACGAAGAGCCCGTGCCGCCACGTCCTTCGACCTCGGTGCACGGCTCCGGACGTGTCCTCGTCATGGACGACGACGTACACGTCCGCAGCACGCTCAAGGCGATGCTCGCCGATCTCGGCTATGAGCCCACGTTCGCGGCCGACGGCAGCGCGGCGCTCGAGGCCTACGCCGCGGCTCGCGATCGCGGCAAGCCCTTCGTCGCAGCGGTGCTCGACCTGACCGTGCGTGGAGGCATGGGCGGGCGCGAGTGCATGGCCGCGCTCAAGGAGATCGACCCCGCGGTCAAGGCGCTGGTGATCAGCGGATACGCTGACGACCCCGCGATCGTAGAACACGAGCGCTGGGGCTTCGCCGGTGCCATCCGCAAGCCCTTCAAGCTCGAGGAGCTCGCCGAGGAGCTCGGGCGCGTGCTCGCTCGCTGAGCGTCACCGCAAAACGCGACCGAGCGCGCGCAGGGCGACGTCGCGAAGCCACGCGGGCTGCAGGCTTCGGGCGCACTGCTCCAGCAGCGCTTCACGCTCCGGATCCACGCAGCCTGCAGCGACCACGAGCAGGTTTCTGCGAAGGCCCTGCGCTCCCGCGCGCCGCAGCGGGCTCCCCTGCGTGATCGCTTCGAGCTCCACGTCCGAGGCGTGCAGCAGCGAGGCAACCGACGCCTCGCGCCACTGCGACAATGGTTCGTAGCGCGAACCACCTTCGACGAAGGCGGCTCGCGCCGCGTTGAACGGACAAGCGTCCTGGCACGCATCGCAGCCGAACAGCTCGCCCCCGACCAGCGGCTCGAGTCCCGACTCCCACGCGCCCCGTTGCTCGATCGTCAGATACGAGATGCACCGGCGCGGATCCAGGACCCACGGACCCACGAACGCCTGGGTGGGACACGCGTCGATGCAGCGCGAGCAGTCTCCGCACCGACGCTCCATGGGCGCATCCGGCTCGAGCGGCAGCGTGGTCACCACCTCCCCCAGCAGCAGGTGCGAGCCCATCCCGGGACGAATCAGCATGCCGTTTTTTCCCACGAACCCCAGGCCCGCACGGGCCGCGAGCGATCGCTCGAACACCGGCGCCGTGTCGCACAACGCGCGCGCGCGAACGCCGGGCGAGACCGACTCCACGAAGCCGGCGAGCCGTTGCAGCTTCTTCTTGAGGTGGTTGTGGTAGTCGCGGCCGCGCGCGTAGCGCGCGATCCGCCCGACCACCGGGTCATGCACCGACGTGGGTGCGGGCTCCCGCGTGCGAACCGCGCAACGCTGCGCAACGCACACCACCGTGCGCGCGCCCCCGAGGATCGCCTCCGAGTCCAACCGACGCCGCGCGTCGCGATGCGCCGCCAGCCACTCCATGGACCCGTGCATCCCCTGCCCGACGAACGCCTCCCACCGCGCAAAGTCCTCGTCGTGCACCACGTCCGCACGCGCAAACCCCACGGCGTCGAAGCCGAGCTCCAGCGCGTGCGTTCGGATCCTCTCCCTCGACGTCTCGTGCATGATCACAGCCGGAGGCTGGTGCGATTCATGCCATACTCGCGCCGTGCGCACCACGCTCGACGCATTGATGGACGGCACCGTGGTGCTGGAGCAGCCCGCTCCGGGCGAGGGCTACCGGTTCAACGTCGATGCCCCGCTGCTGGCCCGCTTCGCAGTCGCCGACCACAAGCCGATCGCCCACCTGATCGATCTCGGCGCCGGCGTCGGCGCGGTCGCCCTGTGCGCTGCCCGCATGGCCCCGGTGCAGCGCGCGACCCTCGTCGAGGTCGATCCCGAAGTGTGCGCCATCGCACGCGCAAACGTCGAGCGCGCAGCGCTGACCGAGCGCGTGTCGGTGGTGACGTCGGACGTCGCCGACGTGCGCGCAGCCGACGTAGGGCTCGCGGATCTGATCGTGGTCAACCCGCCGTATGCAGAGCCCGGCGCGGGACGCCCCTCGCCGGTGCGCGGAAGGGACAGGGCGAGACGCGGGAGCCTCGAGCCGTTCGTGCGCGCGTGCGCGGGGCTCCTCGAGACCGCTGGACGCGCCTGCTTCTGCCACCCCGTCACGACGTTCGTCGGACTGCTGGCAGCCGCGCGCGCGTCGGGGTTGCACGCAAGGCGCGCGCAGCTCGTGTTCCCTGCGATGGGACGTCCCGCACGCATCGTGCTGGTGGAGCTGCGCAGGCAGGACGGCGACCTTCTGCTCGAGTAACGCCCGGAGGCTGGGCGAACCGGGGGCGGTCCTGTGCCCAGCGCGAGCCCGCCGTGTGCCGCAGCGGCCCGCGGGGCATGGCGCAGCCTGGCGCACCCTCCCGTGCGGTCCCGCAACACGAGGCGACAATCGCCTGGGAAACCGAGGTCACCCAGCGATGGCATGTGACGTGCTGAAGGCCGCAGCCGAGCCGATCGTTCGGCGCCCGTTCTACCTTCTGACGTGCGGACATCATCATGAGACTTCGGCAAGCGCTCCTTCTCCCCTTGGGCCTCCTGGTTGCGGCATGCGGCGGAGGCGTCGACGAAACGGACGACTTGGGGGCAGCGGGCACGGCGGGCACGGCGGGCACGGGCGGAGGGGCCAACGCGCTCGGCGCTGGCGCGCCCTCCTGCGCGGGCGGCCTCGACTGCGGCGGACTGAGCTGCTGCGAGGCCACGCTGGTGAGCGGAGGCACCTTTCCCATGGGGCGCAGCGATTCGGGCGCCGATGCATTCGCAGGCGGAGACGCCGACGAGATCCCGGAGCACGTCGTCACCGTGGACAGCTTCCGGCTCGACGTCTTCGAGGTGACCGTGGGGCGCTTCCGCAAGTTCGTGGAGGCGTTCGACGGGACTCCGCCGAGCGCCGGAGCCGGCGATCATCACGGTCTCGGCGCGGGTTGGGATCCGGCGTGGAACGGGATGCTGCCGGCGACGCGCGAAGAGCTGGTCAAGCAGGTGAACCAGGGGCCCAACGCCATGCCGACGTGGACCCCCGAGGCCGGGGACCACGAGCGCGCGGCGATCAACTTCGTGCCCTGGTACGCGGCGTTCGCGTTCTGCGTGTGGGACGGCGGGCGTCTGCCGACGGAAGCGGAGTGGGAATACGCCGCGGCGGGCGGGAGCGAGAATCGTCTGTTTGCGTGGGGGAGCGATGATCCGGCTGCGAATCCGAACCTGGCCAATGGCTGGGGCAGCCCGCTCGACTCGCCCTTCACGCCGGTTGGAAGCCATCCTCTCGGCAACGGCAAGTGGGGGCATCGCGACCTCGCGGGCGGTCTCGCGGAGTGGGTGATCGATTCGTATGACGAATCATGGTACGCGGGCGAAGGGAGCGCGTGCAGCAACTGCGCGAGCACGAAGGCCGGATCGGACCGCGTGCTGCGCGGCGGTGCTTGGGGAGGCCAGGGGAACTCCTTCACCTACCGCGCGGCATCTCGCGACCCCTTCGGTCCGTCTCTGGAGAAGAATGCGTACGCCGGATTCCGCTGCGCCCGATCGGCGCTCTAGGCTCACCCGCACGTCGTCGCGTGTTCGCTGGGCACAGCTTCTGGCCTCGTAGA
Source organism: Myxococcota bacterium (assembly GCA_022703255.1). GTDB lineage: Bacteria > Myxococcota_A > Polyangia > Polyangiales > Polyangiaceae > JACRCQ01. Next base: position 6,700 of record JAKLDZ010000174.1, read on the forward strand.
AACGTTACCCTCCGAGCTCCTCCACGCCGATCCCGAAAAGCGCCGCGACCTCTGCGGGCTCTCGCCCCTCCGCGATCAGCGCCCGCGCGGCGACACGAACACGCTCGCGCAACTGTTGCGCTTCGGCCTGCACCTGCTGTGCTTCGGCCTGCACCTGCTGTGCTTCGGCCTGCGCCTGCCGCGCCTGGTCGCCTCCGCTCGGCAATGCGCGACCGTCGTCGTCGATCCATCGCAACCACAGGTCATCGCGCCGGTGGTACGTGCCCTGCTGCACGCCGAGCCACAGTCCCAGGGTCTTGCTCCGATACCATCCCCGCTCATCCGGAGTCATCGGGTCGTACTCGCCGCGCTCGGGATCGAGACGGTACCCCTCGAGACGCTTCTCGAACGGGTCGTACAGGAAGTACTCCGCTGTGTGCAGGATGCTCGCGTAGATCCGCTTCTTCTCCCCCCGATCCACCGCCTCGGTCGAGGGCGACGTGATCTCGATCACTACGTCGGGAGTGCGGCCTCCCTCCTCCCACACGACCCACGAGCGGCGCATCTTGTTGACGGTGTCGAGCACGACGAACACGTCGGGGCCACGGAAGTCGTTCTTCTTGGACTGCAGCTCGCTGTAGTACACGAACATGTTGCCGCCGACGTAGAAGTCGTCGCGGTCTGCCCAACCGAGCCGCAGCGACTCGGTCAGCAGGGTCATCTGCAGGACGTGCATCTCGCTTTCCATGGGCACACCGTCGGAATAGGGGAGGTCCTCTCCGCGCGGCGGTGGCTTGACCGGGTAGCAGGGCCAGGGTTGGCTCATCGCACTGTCGTCCTTGTCTGCGGCCATTCCGCGAAGATAGAGCGCAGCCTCGCGATCGTCCAACACGGCCGATCGCCAGCGTGCGCGCGATGCTTGAGCATGTCCGGTGCCACGCTCGCCCCGACGCGTTTCCGCACAGTTGGGGGGTGCTCCAGGTGGCGGCGCTCTCGTCTCCCCGCGGGACCGGGATGCTGTGCCTCGCCCCGACACTCGCTCGGCGTCCCTCCACGCCCTGGCAGCGGCAGGGAGCCCGGGAGAGCCGGCTCGGTCAGCGACGTCCGAGGATGCGATCGAGCGTGATCGCGCAGGCGGCCCGCACGCTCAGGTGGTTGAAGCCCGTGTCGGAGGACGCCTGGATCGGCTCGATTCTGGCGTCGGAGTCGGCCTCCACCCGCGCCGCCAACCCCCAGCCCGTGCCGAAGACGAGCAGCACCGGCTTGCCGTCGGCCGCCATTCGTTCGCGTGCCGAAGCATACGTCAGGTTGTCGTCGCGGTTGCGCGCGCTCGTCGTCCAGACCTCCACCTCGGAGCGCCCGCCGTAAGCGGCGAATACGTCCTCCAGCGAGGGCACCACGCGCAGCAGCTCCATCGCCGGGGTGCGATCGGGGATGCGCCGGGAGCCGGAACCGTGGAGCCAGTGGTCGCGCACGCGCTCGGCGAGCTCGCGCTGGGCGGCCACCGGGTGCACGACGAACATGGCCTCGAGGCCGTAGGTGCGGGAGCTGCGCGACATGTCGTGCAGGTCGAGGTTGGTGATCGCGGTGGTAATCTCCTCGCCACTGCGATCGCGGATGGGGAAGTGCAGCAGAGCGACGGCGATGCGTCTCATGAGTCAGCGCTTCTTGCGTACGGGCTCGGGGACGACGAAGCCGTCGAGCAGCTCGGGGCGTCGCTGCTGGGTGCGCTCGATGGACCGGTCGCGGCGCCAGCGGGCGATGCGGGCGTGGTCGCCGCTGACGAGCACGGGATCGACGGGCATGCCGCGGAACTCGGCGGGGCGAGTGAACTGGGGGTACTCGAGCAGGCCGGCGTTGCCCGGGCTGTGCGACTCCTCGTGGGTCGAGGCGGCGTTGCCGAGCACCCCGGGGAGCAGCCGCACGCACGCTTCCATGATCGCCATCGCGGCGACCTCTCCCCCGCACATCACGAAGTCACCGAGCGACAGCTCGTCGTCCACGAACGACCGGATGCGATCGTCGAAGCCCTCGTAGCGCCCGCAGATGAGCATGACCGCGGGCAGCGCGGAGAGCTGCTCGGCGTCGGCCTGGCGGAACGGGCGCCCCTGCGGTGTCAGCAGGATGCGCTGCGCGACCACGCCGTCGGGCGCGTCGGCATCCATGGCCTCCATGCACGCGACCATGACATCGACGCGCAGGACCATGCCGGAGCCGCCGCCGTAGGGGGTGTCATCGACGCTCTGGTGGACGCCGAGGCCGAACTCGCGAGGCGAGCGGAAGCGCACGCCGAGCGCGTGGGAAGCGCGCGCGCGACCGATGAAGCTCGTTTCGAGGAACGGTTCGAACAGCTCGGGGAAGAGCGTGACGAGATCGATGCGCATGGCGTTGGACACCGTCACTCCGACTCGAGGCCATCGACGGAGTGCAGCTCGATGCGACGGTTGGCCGTATCGACGGAGGCGACGAAGTCGTCGACGAGGGGGACTTCCCAACGCCTGCGGTCGCCTTGGACGACGAGGACGTCGGTGCTGGGGTAGGAGCGGTAGTCGGAGACGGTGCCGAGCCTGGTTCCGTCGACGAGGAAGACGTCGGCGCCGAGGATGTCGCAGACGTAGAACTCGCCATCCTCGACGGGAGGCAGCTCGGAGCGGGAGACGACGAGGACAGCGCCGCGGAGGGCTTCGGCCTGGTTGCGATCGGAGACCCCCTCGATGCGCAGCAGGACGAAGCCGTCGGCCGCGGGGCGGGCGGAGGTGATGTCGGCCTCGCGCACGGCGCCGTCGGGGAGACGGAGCCGCACGGATTCGAGGTCGAACAGGACGTCGCTGTCGCTGTTGAAGAGCCTGACGCGCAGCTCGCCCGTGACGCCGTGAGCGCGGACGATCTGGGCGATCTCGACGGGCCGATCGGGGTCGGACATCGGGAGGGCCGGGTCAGTCGAGGATGTCGAGGTGCACGCGACGTCCACCGCGGGAGGAAGCGGCGGTGAGCAGGGTGCGCATCGACTGGGCGGTGCGGCCATCGCGGCCGATGACCTTGCCGAGGTCTTCGCGAGCGACGCGCAGCTCGATGACGAGCGCGTTGTCCGCGTCGGCCTCGGAGACCGACACCTCATCGGGATGGTCCACGAGCGCCTTGGCGATCGTGGTAATGAGCTCCTTGTACGACATGGGGCAGCCTCCGGGGGACCGGATGGAGCGGGCGGCGCGCGGGCGCCGGCCGGAGCCGGGTTCAGGCCTTGGGCTGAGCCGCTGCCTGCTTCTTGAGCAGTTCGGCGACGGTGTCGGAGAGCTGGGCGCCGTTGCGGGTCCAGTACTCGAGACGCTCATGGTCGACGATGAACGCGCGGGTGCTGTCCGCGGGATCGTAGATGCCGATGTTTTCGATGAAGCGGCCGTCACGACGGGCGTGATGATCGGTCACGACGATGCGGTACTGGGGGTGCTTCTTGGCTCCCCGGCGCGTCAAGCGAATGTGAACTGCCATGGTCTTCCTTCTCAGTCTCGGTCTTCGAACCTTCGCGAAGATAGCGTCCGCCCTGGCTTGCACCAGGATCCGGGCGAAACCCGTCGCCCAGCAGCGGGGCGCAGAAGGTAAGCAGGTTCCATCGCCCAGGTCAACCCGGGATTGCGGCTTCGGGAACGGAAGTTGACGCGGGAGGGGGTCAGAGGGAGAACTCGGTCGCAGGGACCGCCCCCGGCGGGAGGATCCCCCCCGAGGTCACCGACAGCTTCACCGAGGGGGATACGCTCCGCACCGCAGGCTCGATCACCTGCGAGGTGGTGATGGGCGCCCCGGGACAACCCGCACAGGTCCCCCCCAGGTGCAACACCAGACTCGTGTCGTCGAGCACCACCACGTACAGCACCCCACCGTCCACGGCCAGCAGCGGCGCCAGGACATCGCGGCACAGCGACAGCAGTTGAACTCGGATCGGCAACGGCATGGGCGGGGTGAAGCTAGCACACGGCATCGGGCGCGGTGCAAGGGAACGCTGGGGAGCTACTTCTTCTTGTTCTTGCCCTTGGTGTCCGCGGGAGGCGGCGCCGAGGGAGCGCCCGGCGGACGCACCAGCGCCGCGATGTCGGGATCGACGGTGTCGGTGTCGACGGCTTTGTTGGTGCGCAGGGAGGCGAGCTGGTTGAGCGTGGCCCGCTCCTCGTAGACGATGCCGACCGTGATGTTGCGGTCGATCACGCGCAGGTGGGTGGTGGCGTCCTGCCAGTCCACCTCGTTGTAGTTGCGATCCTTGAAGTCGGCGTCGACGTTGCGGCCGAGCACGCGGAAGGCGTCGTCGTACTTCTTGCGCGCCTCGGCGAAGTCCTTGCCCAGGGGCCCGTTCTCCTTGAGCGGGACCTCGTCGTAGAACTTCCACATCTTGCCCTTGATGAAGAAAAAGTAGCGGTTCACACCCTTGCGGGTGATCTTCATCATCAGCTCCTGGTTGCGGTACGAGTACTCGCCGCGCAGGGGGGTGGAGTCGACCCCGGTGGGGAGGTTGTCGAAGGGGACGCGGCTGTTGCGGAAGGCCGCGACGGCTTCCGCCTCGGCGGAGGCGACGCGGTTGTAGGCGGGGCCGGGCTGGGCTTTGGCGTACAGCGGCTTGA
>JAKLDZ010000175.1 GCA_022703255.1 Myxococcota bacterium
CACTCCGCTCGCGATCAGGGTCGAGTCGAAGGCTCCGCATTGAATCAGCGCCTCGAGCACTCCGCGGTTCATCTTGCGCGCGTCGACTCGGCTGCAGAAGTCGAACAGGTCCTTGAATGGTCCCTCCTTGCGAGCCTCGAAGATCGACTCCAGCGCGGCGTCTCCGACCCCTCTCACCGCACCCAGACCGAAGCGAATCTGCGGCTGGTATCGGTCTGTCACGCGAGAGCCTCGCGGCGCCTTCCACGTCCCGTCCGGCGACGCGAACACGACCTTGAAGCCCGTGTCGGAGTCGTTGATGTCCGGGGGCAGGATCTTCACGCCCATCGCCTTGCCCTCGGCGATCGTGCGAACCACCTTCTCCGTCTTCTCGCGATCGGCCGTCAGAAGGCCGCACAGGAACTCCGCCGGATAGTGCGCCTTCAGGTACGCCGTCTGGTAGCAGACCAGCCCGTATCCCGCCGAATGGCTCCGGTTGAAGCCGTACTTCGCGAACTGCGCCACCAGCTCGAAGATCTCCACCGCCTTGGCCTCGTCGACTCCCCGCTTCTGCGCGCCCGACACGAACGTGTCGCGCTGCTTGTCCATCTCCTCCTTCTTCTTCTTGCCCATCGCGCGACGCAGCAGGTCTGCGCCGCCGAGCGTGTAGCCCGACAGCTTCTGCGCGATCTGCATGACCTGCTCCTGGTACACGATCACGCCGTAGGTCGTGACCAGCACGTCGTCGATCAACGGGTGCATCGTCGCGACCTTCTGCTTGCCGTGCTTGCACGCAACGTACGTGTCCACCATCCCGCTCTCGAGGGGTCCCGGACGGTACAACGCGACCGCGGCGATGATGTCCTCGAACCGGTCCGGTCGCAATCGCTTGAACAGGCTCTGCATCCCCTGCGACTCGAGCTGGAACACGCCCGTCGTCTCACCCGACTGCAACAACGCAAACGTCGCTGCGTCGTCCATCGGGATCAGGTTGATGTCGAACTTCTCGCCCTTCCGATCCGGTCGCTGGTTGATGTGCCGCACCGCGATGTCGATCACCGTCAGCGTGCGCAGCCCCAGGAAGTCGAACTTCACCAGCCCCGCCTGCTCGACGTCGGACATGTAGTACTGCGTGACGAGGGTCTCGTCGTGCTTGAAGCACGGCACCCAGTCCCACAGCGGACCGTCCGCGATCACCACGCCCGCCGCATGCATTCCGACGTGACGCGTGAGCCCCTCGAGCTTCGCGGCCTGATCCACGACCTCGGCCATCACGCCGCCCTCTTCGACGATCGCTTTGAGCTTGGGCTCCAGCTCGAGCGCCTCGGGGATCGTCGCGGTCTTGCCCTGCCCGAGGTTCGGCACCAGGTTGGCGAGCCGCTGCGCGTCCTGCGCCGAGAGCTTCTTCGCTCGCGCGACGTCCTTGATCACGCTGCGCGCCTTGAGCTCGTGGAAGGTCGCGATCTGTCCGACCGAGTTCTCTCCGTAGCGACGCGCCACGTACTTGATCACCTCTTCGCGACGATCCATGCAGAAGTCGACGTCGAAGTCGGGCATCGAGATGCGTTCGGGGTTCAGGAACCGCTCGAAGAACAGGTCGTATGGCATCGGGTCGAGATCGGTGATGCGCATCGCGTAAGCGACGAGCGATCCGGCTCCCGAGCCGCGCCCCGGCCCCACCGGAATGCCGTTCTCCTTCGCAAACCGGATGAAGTCCCACACGATCAGGAAGTAGCCGGGAAACTTCATCCCGGCGATCACCTTCAGCTCCATCTCGAGCCGCTCGCCGTACGCGTGCTCGTCCACCGTCCGCCCGGCCTTGCGCGCCTCCGCAAACCGCGCCTGCAGTCCGTCGCGCGCCACCTGCATGAAGTAGCTCGTCACGTCCTGCCCTTCCGGCAGCGGAAAGTTCGGGAGCATCGGCTTGCCCAGCTCCAGCTTCCACCCCGTGCACAGCTCCTTCACCACCATCGTGTTCGCGATCGCCACCGGGTGATGCCGAAACGTCTCCGCCATCTCCTCCGGCGACTTCAGGTAGATCTCGCTCGAGCCGTGATGACGCTCCTTCGCGTCGTCGTACGTCATGTTCGCCTGGATGCACGACAGCAGCAGGTGCGCATCCGCATCCGCACGCTCCGGATAGTGCACGTCGTTGGTCGCCACGATCGGCAACCCGAGCCGGTCCGCCGCTTCGCAGAGCATCCCGTTGAGGATCGGCTGCTCTGGAAAGCCGTGATCCTGCAACTCCACGAACAGTTGCCCCGAAGGCACGATCTCCTTGAGCCGCTCGAGGGCCGCCACCCCGCGCTCCGCGCCTTCGTTCAGGAACACCTGCGGGATCATCCCCCCCATGCACCCCGTCAGAACCACCACCCCTTCGCGGTTCTCGGAGAACAAGTCCATCGTGATGCTCGGCCCCGCCGAGCTCGCAGGTTCGATCGACCCCAGCGACACCATGCGCGCGATGTTGTGGTAGCCCACCTCGCTCGACGCGAGGCACACCAGGTGATCCACGGGCGCCAGGTCGGCGCGACCGCCGGGCGCCACACCGGCCCGCGCGACGTTCAGCTCGCAACCCAGGATCGCCTTGACCCCGGCCTCCTTGCAGGCCTTGTAGAACGTGATCGCGCCGAACATGTTGGCGTGATCCGTGAGCGCAACGGCGGGCATCCCCATGCGCTTGACCCGGCTGGCCAGGTCCGTGCGGGCCTCCGGTGGACGGTCGGCTTCGGGCTTGACCCGCAGGGCGCCGTCGAGCAGCGAGTACTGCGAGTGCACGTGGAGGTGCACGAAATCGGGCATGGCCCGCGGACCCTAGCCAGAGGTCGCCGGGGAGTAAAGGCAACAGCCGACAGGCTCGCCGAGCTCGCTCTCGCCCCCGTTGCTCCTGCGCTCCGCCCCACGCCTGGGTGTTGCGGGACCAAGCTTCCCACTCCTAGTATGTGCCCACATCGCCGAACTGCGGCGCGTCGCACGACACGCTGCCCGGCACGAACGACGGAGACGATCGAAATGCCTGGATCGAAGACGACCTACCTTGGACTTGGCTTGACCGCTGCGCTCGGCATCGTGGGACTCGTTGCCTGCGGCAGCGACAGCAGCAGCGACGACACGGGCAGCGCGGGCAGCTCCGCCGCTGGCGCTGCGGGCTCCGCGGGTTCGGCCGGCTCCGGCACCGGCTGCGCCGACTGCAAGTCGCCACCGGACAAGCCCGCCAGCGGCGCCCAGGGCGACGGCTCCGGACAGGTCTTTGCCATCCGCTCGATCGATCTTGGCGGCAACTGGGAGGTGGAGCCCGACCACTGGAAGTCCCTCGGCTACGACCTCGACGGCCGCAAGACCGTCGTCAACAGCACCGATCACTGCAAGCTCACCGACGGCGCCGCTGCCTACGTGAAGGTCGACGGCAACAACGGCATCGACAACTCGTTCGGGCAGAACATCCTGCCGCAGCTCCCCAGCGATGCGAACGCTTCGATCTCCGACTCCATCAACAAGGGCGACGTCACCGTCCTCATCCAGATCGACAAGCTTGGCGCGGGCGCCGACTACGTGGACCTGCCCGCGGCGATCTACGCAGCCGGTGGTTTGAAGGACGCCAACGGAGCGGCCCTCACACCCAAGTGGGACGGCACCGACGAGTGGCCGGTGTTCTGCGAGCTCCTCGAGCAGTGCCTCGAAAGCGGCACCCCGGCCCCGCCTGCGAACAAGTCCAAGGTCCTCTTCCCCTCCAGCTACGTCAACGCCGGCACTTGGGTCTCCGGCTCCAAGGGGTCCGGCACCATCGCCGTCGCCCTCGCCGTCGCCGGATACTCCCTCGACCTCACCGTCCACTCCGCCGTCCTCTCTGCGAAGCTCGGCTCCGGCAACCCGCCCGCCAGCGGCAGCGACGGCGTCATCGCCGGCATCCTCGTCACCGACGAGGTCCTCGACTCCCTCGGCAAGCTTGCAGGGAAGCTCAACTCCAGCTTCTGCGACGGTGACACGCTCGACAACTTCAAGGCTGAGATCGTCGCGGCCTCCGACATCCTGTCCGACGGTTCCCAGGATCCGGCCAAGACCTGCAATGCAATCACGGTCGGCTTCGGCTTCACCCTGCAGTCTGCCAAGCTCGGCAAGGCCCTGGACAAGGCGCCAGCCGCCGAAGACCCCTGCGCCGACGCCGGCGCTCGCTGACACCCCGCGCATCCTTCACGTGCAATCCGTTCGCCCTCCGCGTACCCTGTGGGTATTCGCGGAGGTCGATGATGCCCCACGCTTCGAACAATCGCGTGCTCCTTTGCCTTGCCTTCGTCGTCGGTGCCGCTGCCGTCATCGCAAGCTGCAGCGCGGGCGGTGATTCCACCGCGCTGACTCCGGGTCAGGGGGGCGCCGATGCCTCGGTCGCTGGCTCCGCCGGTGTCGGCCAGGGCGGTGGCAACAACGAGGGCGGCGCCTCCGGTGGATTCATCAACACCGACGCTGCCCCCACCGATGGCGCAGTCAGTGACGTCCCCGTCAATGTCTGCGGCAGCCAATGCGGCCCCGTCGAGCTGTGTGATCAGCAGTTCCTGGGGTATGACGACGACTGCGACGGTCTGGTGGACGAAGGGTGCGGCTGTACGCCTGGGCTGTCCCACTGGTGCTTCAAGGGGGATCCTGCCTCGCGCAACAAGGGAGCCTGCAAGGACGGCGTCGAGAAGTGCGACGAGACCGGACACTGGGGAGTCTGCTTCGGAGGCTTCCACGCAGACACCAAGGACGATTGCCTGAAGCAGGGAACCGACGTCGGCTGCCACGATCTCTCCGTGCTCCCCTTCACGGCCGTGAACCTCAAGGACGGGCTTGGCACCTTCTCTTCGCCCACCAGCGCATGGAACTTCCTGGTCGAGTGCCCCCCCTCGATCCCCGCCGCCAACTGCCCGAAGGTACAGACCCCTGACAGCATCGATGCGACCTACACGCCTCTGCAATCAGGCCAGTACAACGTCACCGCGACCAAGGATGGCAGCGACTCCTGCACGTTCTCGCTCTACGTCGGCTCCGGTGGCCTCCGCGTGGAGCTCAACTGGGATCACCAGGGCGAGGGCGCCGACAACCACTACACCGACGACGCCGGTGCGTCCGGCGGCGGCAAGGGGCCCGATCTCGACCTGCACGTCCATCGCCCCGGCTTCAAGACCGTGTGGTTCAACGGTCCGATGGGCATGAAGGGCGATGATTGCTTCTACGGCAACTGCACGGCTGCGAGCTTCGTAATGACGATGCCCGGCGCCCCGAACTGGTTCACTGCGGACCAGTACCCGCACAACTGGACGCGACAGGAGCCGTACAACCCCAACGACCCGATCTACACCTGCTACAACGCCCCGCGCGGCGCGGGCGATGAATGGAAGATGTTCAAGAAGGGCTGCCACAACCCGCGGCTCGACCTGGACAACATCACCTGCGACAACACCGTCTCCGACCCCCAGAGTGAGCTGTTCTGCGCGCCCGAGAACGTCAACATCGACGAGCCGCCGTACGGCCTCTGGACGCGCATCGGGGTCCACTACTTCGGACACTGCTTCAACGGGGATCTGCACCCGCAGATCACCATCTACTGCGGAGGAGCCCAGGTCGCCCAGCTCGGCGGCTCCGGCTACAACGCACCGGTCACCTTCCCGGCGTCGTCGTGCAACGCGAGCTCCGACGACGACAGCGACAACGCGTTCTGGCTCGTGGCGGACGTCATGGCGATTCAGGGGGTGTGCGGAGAAGTGGACTGCATCGTGCAGCCGCTCTATGCCGACGCCGCGAGCAAGACCCCTCTCATCTCGACCGGGGGCAAGGCCAAGAGCCAGTTCGGTCCCGCCTGCCCCCCTGCCCCCCCCGATGCGGGCGGTCCCGGCTGCAACTGATCCCCCACCCGCCCCCTGCGCCGGGATGAAAATCGACTTCCCTCCCCCCCAAAGTCGGAGTACATGCTTCCCTGCCTTGAAGACGTCTTGGGGGCTCCTCGTCAAACGCGAGCGATCGCCCCTGGTACAGGTGACAGACCTCAGTGGCCTGCACCCTCAGAGGCGACGCACCGTCGAAGGAGGAACCATCTCATGGCCCGTAAGCTCGTTGCTTCGCTTTTCATCATCGGCTTGACCGCTGCCGTCGGCTGCCACGCGGAATTCACCGCGGCCACCGGCCAGCCCACCACCCCCGCGACCTCCGGCAGCGCTCCCGCGGCCCCGGTCGAGACCGCCGTCCCCACGGCCACCGCAACGGCCACCGCAACGGCCACCCCGGCTGTCGCCCCCAGCACCGTCAAGCAGGAAGGCAACAAGCTCACCCTGCCCGGCGCCATCGTCTTCGAGACCGGCAAGGCCGTCATCAAGACCGAGAGCGAGCCCGTCCTCGAGCAGCTCCACGCCTTCCTCGAGGGCAAGAAGCAGATCACCCTCGTCCGCATCGAAGGCCACACCGACAACGTCGGCAAGCCCGCTGACAACCTCAAGCTCTCCGGCGACCGTGCCCTCGCCGTCAAGAACTGGCTCGTCAACAAGGGCGTCGATGGCAAGCGCCTCATCTCCGTCGGCTTCGGCGACACCAAGCCCGTCGCGGACAACGCCAAGGAAGAGGGCCGCGCCCAGAACCGCCGCACCGAGTTCATCGTCGTCGAAGTCGGCAACAAGGCCTGGATGGGCGCCGATCCCATCGGCGGCGGCACTGTCTTCGGTGACAACCCCCGCAAGTAACCCCCCCCAAACCCCTCCGCTTCAGACAAAGTGCTAGGTTCCGCCTATGCGAGCCTTCGGCATTCTCCTGGTCGCGTGCCTGCTCTGCGTCCCTCCCCTCGCCTCCTGCGCCCGAAAGGCCGAACGCGAGTGGTCCGCCGCTGACCATGACAACACCGGGCAGGCGTCGCCTTCGCCCCCCACCGCGTCGATGCTACCCTCCTCCCCCTCGGCTTCGGGTCCCAGGCCCCGCTAGCTCAGCCTCGGTCCCGTCTCGCTTTCAGCGTCTCCGCGAACACTCGCGCATACCCCTCGGCGTACCGATCCCACGTGAGCTCCGCTGCGCGCGCAATTCCTCGCTCCCGAAGCGTGCCGCGCACGGACTCGTCCTGCACCGCCGAGCGCAACCCGCCAGCAATCGCAGCCACCTCCTCCGGCTCGACCAGGATCGCAGCGTCGAGGCACACCTCCGGCATCGACGACCTGTTCGAGGCCACCACCGGCACGCCGGACGCCATGCCTTCGACCAGGGCGTTACCGAACCCCTCGTACAGCGACGTGTGACAGACACACGTCGCGCCGCGGAACAGACGCGCCAGGTCCGCATACGGCACCCCGTGCAGGAATCTCACCCGGTGCTCCACTCCAAGCGCTCGAGCGAGCGGGCGAAGCACCTTCGGTCCGTCCCCCAAACGCTGCACGAGCGCGAGGTGGAGGTCTTCGTCGGACGGGAACGCCTGCGCAAAGGCTCGCACGATCCTCTCGTGGTTCTTGTAGGGCGCGAACTGCCCGACGGTCAGAACGTACCGCTTCGCGCCAGGCAGCAGGCGCTCGCGCGCGGCATCTGCCTGCGCTTGATCGTCTGCGCTTCGGATCGGATGGAAGTCCGGCGATACTCCCTGCAGAATCACCGTGGTTCTCGCCGCCGCTGCGGCATCTACCGATGCGATCTCCCGCCGGGACGCCTCGCTGATGGTGCACAGCCGCGTCGCACAACGCAGCGAGCGCCGAATGCCGTGACGGTAGAAAGCCGTCTCGATCCGGCCCCAGTGCCAGTTGGTTCGCGCCCACGCCGCGTGCTTGATCCACATCACGTCGCAGACCGTCACCACCGTCGCCATCGAAAGCCCCGCCGGCAGGATGTTCGACGGCGAGTAGTAGAGCGCGACGTCCGACAGGTCCACCAGGCGCGGCTGCAGCCACATCGTGGCCGGACCGTTCGTTTCCCACCGCACCACCTGCTCGCGCACGTTCGGCGCATGGCTGAGACGATCGGCCTTGGGATGTCGGAGCAGCAGGAATCGCTCGTCCGGGAGAAGCGCCGGCAACCTCGCGATCAACTCCACCAGCCACACGCTGATGCCGCTGGGGCGCTCTCGGATGTACCGGCAGTCGATGCAAATCATCGAAACCGATCTCGCCCGACTGAGCGCGTTAGGCAACGAGAAATCGTCCCGACGCAACTACCCCTTGAATCCGTGGCCCGGCTCCGCCATGAGCCCCATCCAGCCCCCATGCCCGAACCGGTACGTTCTCTCGCCGCCAGGTACCCGCGCCTTCGCCGCGCCTCGGTGTTGATTCTGGTGGGCGGCGCGCTGGCCGTCTGGGTTTCGCTCAAACCCCACATCCCCCACGACCACCCCGTGGCCTATCGCTTCGACCCCGGGCCTGGTGACGTCACCGGCCTGGAGGTGGTGTGGACCCGGGCCGATTCGCCCGCCGACGAACCGGTCGGTGGCAGCCGCTACCAGTGGAGTCCCGGCACGGCGCCGACGGAAGTGCGCGCGACGGTTCGGGGGCCCGACGGCGACTACAGCGTGGAGTTGACCGTGCACGCGGGGGAGAGCCGACGCCTGACGACGAGCCGGACCGCGTTGGGGGACCAGATCACGCGCGTTCGCGCTCCGGTCCCCGCTTCGGCGTCGCCGCTGCCTGCGAATTCCCCTTCCCCTTGAACGAAGCTCCCAACTTCCGACGAATCGCGGCCGGGAGCTGGCCGCCAGGTCGCTCGCAGGAAGCCGCTTCCTCCGCAAACGGGGCGGGCCCGCTGAGCGTCAGCGCACGTCCTTGCAGCACCGGAAGCCCGTCTCGGTGCCGTTGTAGTACTGGTCGTGGGCCGTCTGCGCCGCACGACAATGGTTGCGCGAGGGCTGCCAGTACGCCCCCTTCATCGCGGGACGCGGCGGGGTCGAGTTGTCGATCGTGGTCCACTCCTCGAGGTTGCCCGAGAGGTGGTGGACCCCGAAGGGGCTGACGCAACGCGGATGGTCCTTCGCGCCCTCGCGCAGATCGAGCAACTTGCCGTCGGTGCGATAGATGTCCACGCGGTCCGCGTTGCACGCATCGGCGTCGCGAACGAAACCGTACGGATACGGGCGCATCTCCTCGCCTTCGCACGCGAACTGCCACTCCGACTCCATGCACACGCGCTTTCCGAGCGAAGAGCAGACTCGCGTGGCGTGGGTCCATGACTGGTTCGATGCGGGGAGGTTCTGCTGCGGGGGGACGTACTCATCGCGGTCGATGCAGTACTTCATGGGGCGACGCTGTGTGAGGCACTTTGCCGGGCGAGCGTACTCGGCGCAGCGGTAGTAGGCGAACCTGCCGCCGGTTTCCATCCAGCGAACACAGCGGTGTTCCACGTCGGGGCAGTAGTCGCCCGAGACGTACGCCATGCCATCGGGACAGGGACGATCCGAGGGGGCGGCCGGTTGCGCGGCAGCGGCCAGGTTCCCAAGCGCTCCGGCCACCGGCAGCCCGATCCGCGCGGCCGCGGTCCACGTGGGCTGCACGCCCGTCGAGGCTCCCACGGCACGCAGTGTCGCCGTGACCGCCCGTTCCTGCTGCGGCACCTGCGCAGGCTCCGCTTCCCGCCGCCCGCTCATGCATGACGAGGCGTGGGCCAGACCGAGGACAGTGAAAGCGACGAGGAATCTGGGCATGCGGACCCGCGATGGTCGGAAATCCCAGGGACGGGCGCCGGCGTCAACAGAATTTGGCCACGGCCCGCGACCCCCTGTATGTTCGCAAGGTTACGCTTCCCGGGCCGAGCCCCCTCGAGATCCTGCCCGTCATCGGGCGCACCATGACATCCCCGTCACCCCCCCCTGTAAGGGTTGCGCACGGCGACCGGCCAGACCGGCAACGAACCGTCAGCATCGGTTCCGGGGATGAAGGCCCTGGTGCGCGCGCCTCCAAGGCGAGGGCCCCTCGGCCCCCCTGCAGCAGGCTCGGGTCGCCTTCCGGGATCGGCGCTCAGTGGTCTCGACCTTCGGGAGCTCCCTTGAGCTTGCGACAAGCGTAGGGCTTCACCTCCCGGATGGATTTGGCGTGCTCCCTGTAGCGCTCCACCATCCGGGACAGCGCTTGTGTGTCCTTCTTGCGCAGGTCGTTGCGCTCCCCAGGGTCTTCCTTCAGGTCGTACAGCCTGAAGTACGCGTCGTCGCCAAACGAAATCAGCTTGTGATCCCCGCTGATCAGAGCCCTGCGACGGTCGTTGTCGCTCGTGCGCGGCAGATCGACGATGACGTCCCGGGCCTCGGCGGGCTCGCGCCCGAGCATTTCGCCGACCAGGCTGCGACCGCGAAGGGGGGCGTCGCCCTGGGCAACGCCCATGAGATCGAGGAGGGTCGGGGCCATGTCGATGTGTCCGCGCGGCTTGTCGATCCTGCGTGGCGCGATGCCTGGCACTACGAAGAACCACGGGACCCGAACGAGCTCTTGATAGACCTCGAATCCATGGCGGAAGACGCCATGCTCGCCGAACCCCTCGCCGTGGTCCGCCGAGACCACGATGGCGGTTCTGGAGGCCCACGGCTGCCGCGCGACGAAGTCGAGCAGCTTGCCGAGCTGCATGTCCGTGAACTGCACCTCGCCGTCGTAACGGTCCCGCGCCTCGTGCCCGTAGGAGGGCACTTCCTTGTGAGCCACGTAGACGTCGTGGGGGTCCATGAAGTGGAACCACGCGAAGAACTGCCCGGAGGTGTTCGCCGGGTCGCCGAGCAGCCGCTCCGCAATCTCCTCGTGCTTGGGACCGGTGACGTTGGGGTCGGTCTGGGGGTCGAACTTGATGCCAGGGACCATCTCCCAGACGTCGAAGCCCTGGTTGAAGCCGGCCGATGCGGCGAAGTACCGGTGCGCCTGCGCCGCCACGGTGCGAACCCCGGCCTCGCGCAGCCGCTCCGGAAACATCAGGTTGTCCTTGGCGTAGGTGCCGAAGAAGAACCCATCGCGCTTCATCGATGCCGGGTATTCGCCCGACAGCATCCCGCCGAGGCTCATCGACGTGTAGGAGGAGATGGCGTACGCGTTGGCGTAGGAGACCGAGCGACCTTCCAGCTCCGTGAGCCGAGGGGCTATCGGCCGGGGATACCCGGCCCACGGCATGTCCGCGCGCAACGCGTCGATCGTAAGGAGGATGACGTTGAGCTTCTCGGGCACGGCGTTCGGCGCGGGAGCTGAAGCCGAAGGGGAGGCTGAGGCGACGGGCTCGTTCCGCGCGGGCTGCGGAGCCGCGCTGGGGGAAGACGCGGACGGCATCGCGGATGGAGCGGAGGGGGGCGACGACGAGGCGGGCTCCGGCTGGGGGCCGCCACAATGGCAGCCGCCGAGCA
>JAKLDZ010000176.1 GCA_022703255.1 Myxococcota bacterium
CTCGTGCACCAGCCGCCCAGGAGCCTTCCCCCCCTCCCACACCATCACCTTGCCGTCTTCCGACGCGCTGTACAGCTTGCCTCCCCCCGCCCACTGCACGCTCCACACCGCACCCCGGTGACCGCTCAGCTCCCTCAGCTCCTTGCCCGAAACCACGTCCACAATCCGAATACCACCGTCCACCAACCCCAACGCCATCGTCCGCCCATCGGAATGCAGCTCCCCCGCCCACGGTCGCCTCCCCTGGACTGCTATCTCCGACTCCAACCGCCCCGTCTCCACTGCCCACACGCGCACTGCACCGGTCAGGTGCACCGAC
Source organism: Myxococcota bacterium (assembly GCA_022703255.1). Classification (GTDB taxonomy): domain Bacteria; phylum Myxococcota_A; class Polyangia; order Polyangiales; family Polyangiaceae; genus JACRCQ01. The sequence goes on from JAKLDZ010000176.1 coordinate 320, forward strand.
ACCAGCTTCCGCCCATCCCCGCTCCAGCTCACCGACATCAACGGCCCTCCCCCCTCCCACGCCTGCATCGCTGCCCCCGTCGCTGCGTCCCATATCCGCACGACGCCGTCCATCGCCGCGGATGCTACCGCCTTGCCGTCGGGCCGGAACGACACCGCGTTCACTCGAGCAGCCTGCCCCCGCGCCACCCAGCGCAGTTCCCCGGTTTCTGTATCCCAACACCGTATCGCCTGATCCGTCCCGCCGCTCACCACCCGGCTCCCGTCGGGACTCACCGCAAGGCCGTGGACTTCCGACGAGTGCCCCCGCGGTTCCGGCGAGGCCCCCGCCCTCCGGTCCAGATCCCACAGCACCACGTCCTTGCCCATCGAGCTGGATGCCAGAACCCGTCCCGTCCGATCGAATGCGATCCGATACGGTTGATCCGCCTGCCCGCGGAGCACGGCCTTCTCCTGCCCCGTAGACACCTCGACCACGCGTATCGAGTGATCCGCGCTCCCGTAGGCGATCAAGGTCCCCGACGACTCGAACGCCACGTACGACAACCCTGGAATCGCCAGCGGCAGGCTCGCGAGCTCCCGCCCCGTATCCAAGTCAAACGTGCGCAGGGTCTTGTCCGAGAGAAACGCCTGCATCCTGTGCGTATCCGGCACGACGTGCGTCAGTCGGACCCTCCCCGCGTGCTCCCCGGTCTCCGATACCTGTCGCCCCGACGGCACCTCGAACACCCGGACCCGTCCCGACTCGGCCCCAACGGCCAGCAGCCTCCCTGCCGGGTCCGTCGATGCAGCGCTGGCCCTCCCCTCGTGCGCCCTCCACGTCCGCATGCCCCCCCCGCTCGTCGGGTCGATCAGCCGCACCGTGCCGTCCTCGAAGAGCATCGCAGCCCACTTCCCACCGGGATCGACCACGGAAACCGGCGACGACGGTTCCGGCCCGGTCACTGCGCGCAGCCGATGGTCCTCCAGGTTCCACGCGGAGAGCTGGCCGTTCCACGTGCGCACCCACAGCGTGTCCGGAGCGCCGAAGTCCACCGAAGTGATCTGTCCCGTGATGCCGCGGAGCACCTGTTGACTCCGGTCCACGGGGTCCACCCGGAACACCGTGCCGTCATTGCCGCCGATCGCAACCTCGCTGCCGTCGGGGGACATCGCCACCGTGTTCGTCGCGGAGGTAACCTGCGTGCTCCAGCGCATCGGCGTGCGTTTCAGCTTCCACCACAAGGGACGGGCCAGGCGCATGTCGCGCAGCTCCAGACTGCTGCGAAGCCTTGCCCGGGCCTCGAGAGGATCGAGCCTCTCCAGGGCCGCACGGGCACCTTCGTACAGCGCCTCCGCACGGCGCGTCTGCGCCACCTCGCTCGCCGCCTCCGCCTCGTCTCTGCGCTTCTGCGACACCCGGTTCTGCAGCGCCAACACCAGCGCGACTCCCGCGAGCGCGGATACCGTCACCGCGAGCGCCGCACGCCGCCGACGCTGCGTGCGCAGCTCCCGCTTGCGACCCGCGTCGAGGAACTCACGCACGACAGGGGGCAGCTCCCGGGTCGTGCGCCGGGCGCGACGCAGGGCATCGCCCAGCGCATCGCCTTGCCACACTTCCTCGTCGCGCCTCCCGCGCCGGTCCCAGAGCTCGGCCGCCTGCTCCGCCTGCACCAGTACCCCAAGCTCGTCGCGTGCTTCCTCCAGCCAGCGCGCCAGCCTCCCCCATGCCGCGATCATCGCCTCGTGCGCGATCTCGACCTGCCCCTCTTCCGCCGTGCCCGTTCGTCCTCGCGCGATCACCAGACGCCCCTCGACGAGCATCTGCAGGACCTCATTCGCCTGCGCATCCAAGCCGGAGAGCAGCGCGTCCCGCTCCATCACTCTGCGTGTGTTCTGCGGGGTCACCAGCCGCAGCAGCAGCGTCCTCGCCAGGCTGGTCTGCGCGGGGGACATCCCCAGCAACACCGCGTCGGCATGGCGCGCCAACGCGCCCGCCACCCCTCCCACTTGCTCGTAGGCCTCGCGCGTGAGCCGTTTCGACGCGCGATCCCGACGATCCCACATCATCTGTCCCGCGAACTGCAGCAGCGGAAGCGCCGCCGATTCCCCCTGCACCGCTTCGGTCATCTCCTGCAAAAGCTCCGGGGACTCCCACGCATAGCCCACCGCCGACAACGCCCGCTGCAGGATGTCGCGCAGACGCTCCCCGGTCGGAGTCTGGAGCACGAACAGCCCCGCGAGCAGTTGCCGCGCCACCCCCGAGTCCGCAACCCTTCCCACGAAGTCGTCCCGCAGCGTGAAGCACACTCGTACCGAACCAGCTCCGTCGTCGGCCGCCGAGGCCAGCGCCCGAAGGAACGCCTTGCCCTCCTGCTCCGACGCACCCAGCGTGAAGACCTCCTCGAGCTGGTCCACGAACAGCAGCACCATTCCGCCTCGCCGCTCCGCCAGGTCCGACAGGTACACGGCGCTGCGCTCCGGCGACGCTCTCAGGTCCTGCTCGATCGCCTCCGATGGAACCTCCTTGCGGACAAGGGCCTCCGGCATCGTGGCCCGCGCCGATGGATCGGAGGCCGGAGTGGTGGCGTTTGCCTGCAATGACGACGCGGATTCCCCGCTCGCGATCCTCGCTGCCAGCGCCCGCAGCGGCTCCGCGCCCGGCCGAAGCCGCAGCACGAGCGTCCTGTGCAGCTCTCGCAGCCGCGGAATCACGCCCGCCTGCACGAACGAGCTCTTCCCCGCCCCGGAGTGCGCCACCACCGCGAGAATCGCCTCGTCCCTCAGCCGCTCCACGAACGCGTCCGTCTCCGCCTCCCGCCCGAAGAACAGCTCGGCATGACGATCATCGAACGCGAGCAGCCCGCGAAAAGGTCCCCGCTCCAGCTTGTCGCTCCGTCGCTCCGCGTGGAGCTGTCCGCGCAAGCTCTCGCACAGCGCGGCGGCCGAGGGACGTTCCTCGGGTCTCTTGCTCAGACAGCGGACGAGCAGCTCCTCCAGCTCACGAGGGATCGACGCCCTCGGCGGCTCCACGGGCGACGAGCTCAGCACCTTCGCCGAAATCTGGAACACCCGCAGGTCTCCCCACGGATGCCTCCCGTCGAGCATCTCGTACAGCATCAAACCGATGGACCAGACATCGGACGCCATCGACGCAGGCTCGCCCCGCCACTGCTCCGGCGACATGTACAGCGGAGTCCCGCATATCGTGCTCTCCCCCTCCGCCGGTGCCGTCCGCGTCACGCTCGCGTCGAACTCGACCGCTCCCCCTTCGCCCTCGTCTGCACCGGTGCCCCGCGCCCCCGATGCCCGCACCTCCAGCTCCTGGGACACCACGCGGGCCAGTCCGAAGTCCACCACGCGAGGACGCCCGTCGCGCCCGATGATCACGTTCTCGGGCTTGAGATCGCGATGTACCACGGCGTTCGCGTGGGCCTCAGCCACCGCCTCGCAGATCGCCAGCCCCAGGCGCACCGCCTCCATCCACGACAACGGTCCGCCGCGCAGACGCGACGCGAGCGTCTCGCCGTCGACGAACTCCAGCGCCACATAGGGCCGGTCCTCGATCTCGCCCACTGCGTAGATCGTGACGATGTTCGGGTGATTGAAACGCGCGGTCGCTCGCGCTTCGGACAGGAATCGATCGACAGCAGTGCGGCCACCCAGTGCGGCCGGCCGGATCACCTTGATTGCGACCTTGCGGCCCAGGCGGAGATCCCGCGCCAGGTAGACCTCTCCCATGCCCCCCTGACCGATCGCCCGCACCACGCGGAAGTGATCCACCAAGGCGCCCACTTGGAGAGCGGACGTGCTCGCGGGCGGAACGGAGGGATCGCGCATGCCGTCAAACGGAGGAACGTGGGAGCCGAGGAAGCATCGCCGCGATGATCGCACGATCGCATGGCGCGGGCAAATCACCCCTCCTTCGTGCATCCCTTCCCTCGTTGACATCCGACGGTCTCGCGAACACCGTGCGCCGATGGACGCACGGGACTTCCTCGAACACGACCGCTTCGCAGCGCTCGCCGGTGTGCAGCTCTTGGAGGTCCGCGAGGGCTTCGCACGCGCGCGCATGCTGCTCGGCCCCGATCAGCTCAACGCCGCAGGCTCCGCCCAGGGGGGCGCGGTCTTCACCCTCGCCGACCTGGCCTTCGCCGCTGCGACCAACTCCCACGGAACCCTCGCCGTCACCATCGATGCCAGCATCTCCTTCCTGCGTGCGGCGTCCCAGGGCGCGCTCGTGGCCGAAGCGGTCGAGGAGGCGCGCAGCTCGAAGCTCTCGACTTGCGTGGTGCGCGTGATCGACGACGACGGCAGGCTGGTGGCGCTGATGAAGGGGACCGCCTTCCGCAAGGACACGCCCCTGGCGCTTCCGACCTGAAGAGCGTCGCTCGAGCCGCCGGGGGCGATCACGACAACGTCCGAACACGCCCCCATGGTCACCCTCGCCTCGGCTGGATTCTCCGCCTCGCACGCCGTAGTATTCGAAACCACCTGTGCGTCCTTGCCCACCACGCCCGCTCGGAGCCCGACCATGAGCCGCCCTTCCCTCTCTTCGCGCCCCCGTCCGCTGCGCTCTTCCCGCCGTCCTCTCTGCGCCACCTTGATCGCCGCTGCGATCGCTGCAGCCGCGCCGGGATGCAGCGGAGATGGCACGTTCGAGACCGGAGAGCCGACGGGGAAGGTCGAAGCCTACCTGACGCTTGCGCAGCGCATGGCGCGCTACGCCCAGATCCGGGATGCGGCTGCCACGCGCGGGATCGATCACACGGCGTACCTGCTCGCGGGGATCGCCTACGCGGAAACCAACCTGGCGCACTGCTGGTCCGAGGCGACCTGGGCGTGCCAGGGCCCCAACTCCGCCGACTGCGGCGGAGGCCCCGTCATCGCCGGCGCCGCCGACGGTCCGTGCTCCGATCAGCAGGGCGGGCTCGGAATGTTCCAGTTCGACGCCGGCACGTTCACCGACACGCTCAACAAGTACGGCGCCGACGTGCTCACCGTCGCGGGCAACACGAGCCACGCGATCGACTACGTGATCAACATGGTCAAGATCTCGGACTACACGACCAACGCCGAGACGAACGACAAAGCCCTCGCTTGGATCAACAACTTCGACCTCAGCAACGGCACGCTGCGAGATCAGTGGATCAAGACGGTCACGCACTACTACAACGGCTGCAAGCCGAGCTACAGCTGCTGGTCGCAGCGCTACTCGCACTACAACAGCAGCCTCCAGACCGTGGTCGACGAAACCGGCCTGCCGTTCTGGGTGGTGAACACGTGCAAGCCCACCGCCGAGGTATGCAACGGCAAGGACGACGACTGCGACGAAGCGGTGGACGAGGACGAAGTCTGTGAGCGCGAGGCCCTGCTGATCGGGCAGTCCTGGGTGGCACCGGCGAAGACCAGCGACATTGACGGCGACGGCAAGGCCGATGTCTGCGGCAGGGGAATGTCCGGCATGTGGTGCCATCTGTCCACGGGGACGGCGTGGGGCGAGAAGGGCGAGGTGTTGCCTCTCTCGGACTCCAGCGGCTGGGACGATGCCACCAACTTCGGGACCTTCCGGATGGGCGACATCGACGGCGACGGCAAGGCCGATCTGTGCGCGCGGGCCAATGGTGCGGTCGGTTGCTGGAAGTCCGATGGGGCCAAGCTCGTGACGCCCGTCGAGGGGCCGGCGTGGTCCGACGAGAGCGGCTGGGGAGGCTTCCAGTTCCACAGCACGATGCGCCTGATGGACATCGACGGCGACGGCAAGGACGACCTGTGCGCGCGGGCAGCCAAGGGAATCGTGTGCCACAAGTCCACGGGAGCAGGATTCGGCGCCCAGCTCGACGGGCCGGCGTGGTCCGACGGCCAGGGACTCAATCAGGCGAAGTACTACGGCACCCTGCGCGATGGCGACGTCAACGGCGATCGCAAGGCGGACCTGTGCATGCGCACGCAGCAGGGAATGGAGTGTTGGCTCTCCGACGGCAATGGATTCCCGACCAAGGTTCCGGGGCCCGGGTGGAGCGATGCCGGCGGTTGGGGAGGATTCCAATACTGGAGCACGATTCGCCTGATCGACGTCAACGGCGACGGCAAGGACGACCTGTGCGCCCGGGATTCCCAGGGATTGCGCTGCCACTTCTCTGACGGGACGGCGTTCGCCGAGGCGATCGAGGTCGGGGCCCTGTCCGATGCCAGCGGGTGGAACGACGCCTCGAACTTCCTTACGCTGCGTACCGGCGACATCGACGGCGACGGTTCCCAGGACCTGTGCATCCGCGCCAATGCGAAGCTCCTCTGCTATCGCTGGGATGGCACTGCCTTCCAGTCGATCGACGGTCCTGCGTGGTCGGACGCGGACGGGTGGAACAAGGACGAGTACTTCCACACGATCCAGATGGGAGACATGAACGGCGACGGGAAGGCGGATCTGTGCGCCCGGCATGTCGCAGGGTGGCGTTGTCACCCCTCGACGGGCACGGGATTCGGCGACGCCGTCTCTCTCGCGGAGTTCGCCGACGCCGGTGGCTGGGCCGCTTCGAAATACTTCTCCACCATCCTGTTCGGAGGGCCTTCGTGTGTCTCCAAGACCGAGACCTGCAACGGCAAGGACGACGACTGCGACGGTGAAGTCGACGAAGGGGCTTGCCCGCCGGGAGACAGCGGAGCCGCAGGTGCGGGGCAGGCTGGCGCAGGTCAGGGCGGTGCCGGGCAGGCAGGCAACGCAGGTGCCTCCGCGTCGGGCGGCGCGGGGAGCCCTTCCTGGGCCGGTGCTCCCGACGACGACTCCGGCTGCGGATGTCGCACGGCCGGTGGCTCGCGCTCGTCGGCACTTGCCGCGTTCGCGCTTCTCGGGCTGGCGACAGCGCTGGCTCGACGCCGCGCTCGGTCGGTCACGAGAGTCTGAGCAGCCTTCGCCGAGCCGGAGGAGGCCCGAGCTCGACTGCGCGGAACGATCGGCGCCGATGCGTCTTCAGCGGTTCACGGAGGCCGCCGGGACCGACACCTCGGTGTACTCGCAGAATCCCATCCCCTTCCACCGGATGCGAGTGGGAACGATCTCCACGTGGACGAACTTGGGGTCGTTCTCATCGGGGAAATGCCTGCGAACGCGCGGGTTGAGCTCGAGCAGCCTGCGCTTCTGATCGGGCCCGCCCTCCAGGCTCACGACCCCTTCGACCCGCACGTGGCACTTGCTCGAATCGACGAAGCACACCTCGACCCTCGCGTTCTGCTCCAGCTCACGAACCTTGCCGCTCTGCCGATACGTGGAGCTCCACAGACGACCGTCTTCGAGCATGACGAACGCCATCGGACGCACACGCGGTTGGCCGTCGACGGACGTGGCCACCATTCCGGAACCCGCATTCTCGATGATCTCTCGGACACGCTGCACGACGCACTCCTGGTTGGATCGTTTGGGGGGGGCGCATGGAAGCCGATGGCCGTCGTCCGGTCAAGACGTCGACGCCCTGGAGCCTCGCTCCGCGGTTCGAACGCCACGCAGGCGGCCACGCGGGAACGGTGCTATCGATGGCCTCGATGGCCGAGTACGAGCTGCCGCCCACTCTCGAACAGGACTACGTCACCGACGTCCCGTATCTCCGCACCTTCTCCAACTCCCTGAGCCCGTCGATGCTGCGCCTTGCGGCGGCGCTCAACGGATTCGCCCCGCCCCCGGACCGCGAGTTCACCTACCTGGAGGTGGGCTCGGCCAACGGCGACAGTCTGGTGGCGCTCGCTTCCGCCTATCCCGATGCGCGCTTCGTCGGCATCGACATCAACCCAGATCACGTCGCCTTCGCGACCTCCCTCGCCGCGAAAGCGGGTGTCGGCAACGTGCTCTTCATCCAGGGGGACTTCGCGGACCTCCCGCACGACGCCCTGCCGGACTTCGACTTCGTCGCGATGTACGGGCTGCTGAGCTGGATCTCGCCGGAAAAACGCAAGGCGGTCGTCGAGCTCGCGGGGACCCGGCTGAAGACCGGCGGCCTGCTGTTCGCCGCCTACAACGCCATGCCCGGATGGAGCGCCGTCGAACCCCTGCGCAGGTTGATGCTCGATGCCGCGGGCTCGACGGGCACGAGCGCCGAGCGCGCGCAGCGGGGGCTGTCTGCGGCGAAGCTTCTCGACGACGCGGGGGCGCGATACTTCGTGCAGAATCCGGCAGCCAGGGCGATGCTCGCGGCGGCTCTTCGCACCGGACTCCCCTATGCCATCCACGAGTACTTCCTGCCGGACTGGCACCCTCACTACTTCGAAGACCTCGCCGATGAGCTCGACTCCGTCGACCTGCACTTCGTCGGACAGCTCCCCGCCTATCTCAACTTCCGCGACCTCGCCATTCCCGCTTCCCTCCAGCCGGTGTTCGCCGGCTTGACCCACCGCATCGCTTTCGAGAGGGCGAAGGATTATGCGCTCAACGAGTTCTTCCGTCGCGACGTGTTCGTCAAGGGACAGGTGTCGCGGTCCGACGATCTCACGCGGGAGTACTTCGACACGACGCGCTTCACCTCGATCGTGGACCCGAGTCGCGTGAAGGGGAAGGTCCGGCTGCCGAACTGCACGCTCGAGTTCGTGGGACCCATTTTCGAAAACCTCATCCCCGCCGTCGCCGAGCAGGCCCTGTCCGTCCCGGACCTCGCGCGTCTCCCCGAGCTCGCACCCTTCGGCATCGACGCGATCCGTCGAGCCATCCTGCAGCTCACCATCGGTGAGCAACTATGGCCCCTTCATTCCCCCGTCCCGCCCCTGCTCCCGGCTGGCCTCGGCCCCTTCCTCCCCTGCCACTCTCACGCCCGCTTCGCCCTCGAACAGCCCCTCTCCTCCGGCGATCGGGTGGTCGTCGCCTCCCCTGCCACCGGCACCGGAATCGTCCTCTCCCCCCTCGATGTCGTCTGCCTCCGCGCCCTGGCAATCCCCTCCGACAACCGCATCCCCTGGCTTCGTGCCTTCGCCACCGCTCACCCCCTCAAGCTCGAGCAAGAAGGCCGCCTCATCGATGACCCCATCGCCCAAGTCGAAACCGTTGCCCGAGAGCTCGAGCAGTTCCGACGACTCCGCGTTCCGAAGCTCGTCCAGCTCGGAATCCTCGCCCCGACCTCCCCCCTCGACTGACCTTCTCTCGCCCTCACTCACCCGATCGCTTCGGGGTCAGGTAGAAGAAATCCCGCGAAGACGGGTCCCGCAGGTACTCCCCCTTGAAGTAGATCAAACCCGGGAACAGCGGTCTGGCCTCGAACGTGTCCGAGCCGGGACGCGACGGCACGAACAGCAGGAACTTCGGCAGAGACCAGTTCACGTCGAGCTGCCCCACGGTCACGGCCCCGGCATGGCGCATCGCGCGGGCAATGCCTCCGGCCGACACCGGATCTCCAATCCCCATGAACAACACCCCTCCGAATCGATCGAGCCCGATGGCCGACCGACGGATGAAGGTGCCGCCACGGATGGATGTCCCCCAGTTCTTGTTCTCGTCGATCAGCACCCCGTCGCCGAACTCCCGATTCCGCACGAGGCACTGCGGCGTTTGCCTCCACCACACCCGCTCCGACGGATCGCCCTCGAGCTCGCTCCACGTGTCCAGCAGGATCCTGCCGTCGCGCGTCCGAGCCACCGTGCACCCCCATGAGCGCGCGCTCACGATCGTCACTCCGCGCACGTGCATCCCGAGCCGCCCGTGCTCCGTCTTGAACCCTCCGTTGAAGGCGGCCATTGCGGTGTTCTGGTGCTCGGCCGGTATCAACCCGGACCGCACCATGCCCCGGGCCTCCGGCTCCGTGGCTTCCGGCACGTACACCCCGGGCTCCAGGTGCACCTCCACCCGTGACAAGTCAATCGCCACCACCGCGACCACGGCGAAGGGACGCCCCGCGTCGGGATGGATCTGGGTCTTGAACATCGCGGGCGCGGAAGCGGAGCTTCGCGCGTCCGGAAGCGCTGTCCACGCCCCGTCCCCCGCTGGCCCGAACCTCGGGTGCATGGGCCCGACGGGCCCGGGAGGGAAGGCAGCGACGGACGCGGTCGCCGACGACGCGACCGGGGGCGGCGCCGTGGAGGGGTCCGCCGGAGGAGTCCAATGGGTCCGGGGCGGGTCGTTCCCGTGCCACGCCCGATTCCAGCGCTCCTCGACGGCGTAGACGGTCTCTTCGATGCGAGCCACGGCGGCTGGACCGAACACCGAGCGGCCCGTGTCGGCGAGGAACGGACCGAGCCATGAAGTGTGTCGTATCCCGAACCAGGTGAGCGAGAGCAGGCCGAGGATCGCGGCCAGCACGACTGCAGCTCGGCGGAACCTCCTTCGCCTCACGATCCCAGCATAGTGCTTTCCAGTCGCCATCCCAACCGACGACCGATTGCGGCGGCGAAGGCTCAGAACGGGAGCCTCGTGCTCCAGCGCCCGGCCTCCTCGCACGTCGTCGTCCCAAGCCGCGGCCCAGCTCCCAGCGCCTCCTGCGCCCCCCCCTCCAAAGGCCCTTCCGATTCGGACCGGCCGTGCTAGCCTGCTACCGTGGCTCAGAGTTGCAAGTACATCGACAACTGCCCCCTGTTCCAACAGTTCAAGCATGCGCACGGCAAGGTCGTGTGGATGCTCGTCTACTGCAAGGGCGACTCCCAGGCGGAGTGCGAGAGGCTCAAGGCGCGTGAGCGGGGCGAGACCCCGTCGCCCACTATGTTGCCCGACGGCTCCGACCTCATCGAAGCGACGACGCGGTAGCGCGGCGAACCCTTCGGCGGGTCTCTCCGAACGTCCTCGCGACCGTTCGCAGGACAGTTGCGCGCGCGCCCTCGGGTGTGCTTCACCCCCCGCCGTCACGCCTGCCGCACCAGAACTCCCGGCGCCGAGTGCTTCACCCGCCCACCACCTCGGTTCCGCCG
>JAKLDZ010000177.1 GCA_022703255.1 Myxococcota bacterium
TGGGCGCGCAGAAGCCGAGGGCCTCCCGTGGGGAACCGCCGCAGGCGTTCGGCCAAGCGCCCCCCAGAGCCCAACGCCGACACCCATCGCCAGCAGCGCAACGAGCCCCGAGACGATCCACCTTCCGCGGCTTCGCGCAGCCCGCGACACCAGCACCGGTGCCCCCGAGATCTCCGCCGCCGGGGTCTCGTTGCGCGGCACCGTCTTCACCCACGCACCGAGCGCTTCGTCCGTCGCGAGCCCACCGCACCGCTCCGCACACAGCAGCACCTCGGCTCGCATCGACGCTGCCGTGGGGAACCGATCCGCGGCACGAGCGCTCAGTGCGCGATCGATCAGGTCCGCCACGCACGACGGCACCTCGGGCTGCCGGATCGCGAAGGCCTCCACGTCGCCCGCCCGCGCACGCGCGAGCGCCAGCCGCGCATCGTCCTCGTCGTAGGGCGGTGTCCCCGCGATCAGCTCGTGCAGCAGCGCCCCCACCGAGAACAAGTCGCTGCGCCCGTCGAGCGGTTCCCCCCGCGCCTGCTCCGGGGACATGTACCCGAGCGTCCCCTTCGCAAGGTATCCCGTCGTCGCAACCGTCCCCGCCTGCCCTCGCGCGATCCCGAAGTCCGCCAGCTTCACCTGGCCTTCCACCGAAATGAGCACGTTGCCCGGGCTCAGATCCCTGTGCACAAGACCGAGCTTCGCGCCATCCTCGCCTCGCAGCTCGTGCACCAGCTCCAGCGCGACGAGCAGATCATGGGCGACCCGGAGGGCCACCGGCAGCGGGACCGCGGTGCCCACGAGACGACGAAGCGAGTTGCCGTTGACGTACTCCAGGACAAGGTACGGGCCTGACTCGTCCTCCCCCGACGCGAGCAGTTGCGGGATGCTGGCGGACTGCACGCGCGCGAGCAGGCGCGCCTCACGCTGGAACGCGGCCACCGCGACAGCGTCGCGTGCGACATGCGGCAACATCCTCTTGAGGGCAGCGACGCGTCCCGACCGGTCGCGCACGCGCCAGACCTCGCCATACGAGCCTGTGCCAACGAGTGCTTCGAGGCGCGAGTCTGCCAGGCGGAACGGCTCGGAGGATCCCATGTCGGACGATGCACCCCTGAGGGCAGGGGATCCCGCCAGCATGCCACGGGGCCGCCGGGGAGGCACGCGACTCCGGAGATCGTGGCTGCCGCCAGCGCGGCGCTCTGGTATGCCCTCGAACAGCGATGCGAGTACTCCCGGGCGTGTCGATCGGTCTTGCCCTCCTCGCCGCGGCGTCCAGCGCCTCGGCGGAGCGCATCGCCGTGATCGCGCTCCCCTCCCAGAACCAGCAGCCTCCGAGCGTCGAGGCCGACCGCCTCTGCTCGCTGCTCATCTCCCATCGCCATCAGGCCCTGTGCAGCGCCGACGTCGCGACCCGGCTCCGAGCCGGCAGCGAGCGCCCCGATGCGGCCTGGGCCGCAAGCCTCCGTCAGACCGTCGGACAGGCCCGCGGCGCTCTCACACGCCTCGACCGACACGGCGCCAGCGCCCTCACCCGCCAGGTCGAGGCCGCCCTGCGCCTGCACGGCGGCGGCATCGGTGGCCCCGAAGTCCTCGTCGAATGGGCCTTGCTCGAACGCTCCCTCGCCTCGAGCGCCGGCACCGCCCCCGCCGCATCCCGCTGGCTCCGTGTCGCCGCCGCTCTCGGCCCGTCCGTCACCCTCGACCCGCTCAACCACCCCGACGACGAGCGAAACGCCTTCGCCCAGTCCGTGACGGAGGTCTCCGCCGCGCCGTCCGCTGCCCTCGCCGTCGTCAGCTCGCCCGCCTCCGCCGACCTGTGGATCGACGGTGTCCGGCGCTGCGCGACGCCTTGCGAGGCCAAAGTCCCTGCCGGACATCATTTCGCCCACGTGGCCAGCCCCGGCCACGTGCCGGTCACCTTCGAGGTCGACCTGAAGCCGGGGACGCGACAGCGCAGGGAGGTGGGACTGTCTTCGGCCTACACCGGCGCTTCGATCGACGCCATCGCCGCGATGCTCGCCAACCCGAGCCGCTCGCACGAGGCCGGAGCGGCGATCGTTCCGATCGCCCGCTTTCTCGACGTGGCCCGCGTGGTGGTCGTGCAGCAGGACAAGCCGGGAAGCCTTCGCACCCTGCTCGTCTCCACCTCGGGAGCGTCTCAGCGGCGCGACGGCGCCTCGGTCGAGGAGGTTGCGCAGAACCTCGGAAGTGGGAGCGGTCCGGAGCCGATTGATTCGGGTAACGAACGAACCGCGTGGTACCGGAGCCCCTACCTCTGGATCGGAGTCGGGGTCGTGCTCGCCGGCGCAGCCGCCACCGGTGTCTGGCTCGGCACCCGCGACGACGGCTCCGCCCCAGGCACCGGCACCCTCGTGATCGGAGGCAGGTGATGCGCGCCCTGCCGACCGCCCTGCTGCTCCTGCTGTTGACGTCGTGCTCGTCGGACCCCGAGTCAACCGAGGTCCGCGTCAAGCTCTCCCCCCCCGACGACACAAGCTGCATCGGAGTCAGTGGCTTCGAGCTGGAGGTCACGGTCGGCAACGGCCAACCCACGAAGTCCACCAGCATGCGCTCCCGCCCCGTCCTCGCGCGCGACGACTGCGACCTGCAGACCCCCGTCTCGCTCCAGGATGTCGATCTCGACGCTCCGGTGCTCATCGTGCTGCGCGGTTTCGACGGCGCCAGACGCCAACGTGTGCAGGGAATGCTCCAGATCGCGCGTCTGCGCGACGCAGGAACCCAGTCCCTCACCGTCAAGGGCGTGGACTCCTCGCCACTCCAGGTCGTCGCCATCGATCGCTCGACCGTCCTCAAGAGCGAACCCATCAGCTCCGTCACCAGCCTCGAGCTCTCCGGGCAATCCGGCGCGAGCTTCGCCGTCGACGCCAAGTCCGCGGGCGCCTGGTTCGCCGTGGGCGAGCCCTGGGCCGCAGCCATCTCTCCGCCGTTCGCCACCCCCCTCGCAGCAGGCGACGACATCACTGTGCGCGCCACGCTCACCAAGGGCGCGTCTTCCGCCCACTGCGTCCTGCAGAACAAGGGCGACTACCTGCTCGCCGTGGTGCAGTGACCCCCCACCCACGCGACCCCCCCGTGACACAATGCCGTCCGATGGCCCGCTTCCGCATCGCCCACCTCTCCGATCTGCACGTCGCCCACGTCACCGCCAACCTGCGGCGCCTCGGAAGGATGCTGCTGCCCGGTGAAGGCGGCTGGTGGGACGTCCTGGCCCGGCTCGCCGCCTCATCCCTCGAGCGCAAGAGCCTGTTCGAGCCGCTGACCCGCTCGACCCATCTCGCCTACAAGTACGATCCCCGCCTGCTGTCCGCGGTGCTGTCCGATGTGCGCCGCAGCGCCGCGGACTACGCCGTGGTGACCGGCGATCTGAGCAACCTCGGCGCGACCAGCGAGCTGCGCGAAGCCGTGCAGACGCTCGCCGCGTTCGGCTTCACCCGCGAGCGCTGCACCATCGTCCCCGGCAACCACGACCGGATCAACTTCAGCGGCACCGCCGATTGGAGGCGCACGCTCGGCGCGCGCGAGTACCCCCACGTCGACCGCGCCGCCGAGGGGATCTTCGTGGTCGCCGTCGACAGCACGGCCCACGGCGACGACCTCGATTGGCGGGACATGGTCGCGCTCAACTCGCGCGGCCGCATCGGGGTCGATCAGATCGAGAAGGCCGACGCCCTGCTCGCGGAGCTTCCCCGCGATGCGATGAAGATACTGGCGGTGCACCACCACCTCGTGGACTTGCCGCCCGATGGCTACATCGACGACTGGGCCGACAAGCTCGACCCACGCCTGGCGGCCAAGGCCGAGGGCTCCGAGGTGCTGCTCGACGTAGCGGTCGCGCGCGGCGTGGGGCTGATCCTTTTCGGGCACCGCCACCGCCCCACCCGCGACGACTTCCTGATTCGCGGCATCCCCGCCGCCTGCTCCGGCGCCGTGGCGCAACCCGATCCTTCGGGCGTGCTCAAGTACCGAACGTTCGACTTCGACGGCCCCCGGCTCGTCGGCCGCGCGTGGCATTCCATCGAGCCGAGCGTGGCCCTGGCCACGTGCGAGAAGCCTGTCACGGCCCCGGATAGCGGTGATGACGACCTGAGAGCCACCGTGGCGATCGACGGCGGCGACCTGGAGGGGAGCCTGCAGAAGCTGCGAGGCAAGCGTCGGGAGCTGGACCGACGGGCCCTCGAGGAGCTGGCGGCGCGCGCGCGCAAGAAGTGATTCGTAGGACGACGCAACTCGGAGCGGCGCCATCCTCCCGTCTTCAACGGCCGGTTCCGGCGTCCTGCTCCGCTTCTCCCTCCACGAGCCTGTACAGCGAGCCGTCGCGCTGCCCACCCGCGTACAGCTCGTCGCGATACACCGCGAGCGGCGCCACGCAGAAGATGTCCACCAGCGCGAACGGCGACTTCTTCTCCGCTACCTGCGCAATCCTCGTGATCGAATCGCCGAGCTTCCACAGCCCGCGCTCCGTCAGCACCACCAGCGACCCCCTCCACCGGACCAGATCCGTCGGCCTCCCAGCACCGTCCGGAAGCTCGATGACACGCCATCGCTCGCCGTCCTCGGTCACCCGCAGCAGCACGCCTTCCCCCGACGACGCAATCCAGTACAGCTTCCCCGAGTCCGCGTACCACCGCAGGGTCTGCGCCGTCCCCGAGTCGGTCACGCGCACCGCGCGAACGTGATCGCGCTGCAGCCCTGTCGCCTCCGTGGGCGGCGCGAACACCACGTAGTCGTTCGGCTCTCGTCCGTCGTAGTCCTGGATGCCCGCGTACAGCCGATCGCGGAAGCGGACCAGGAAGGTCAACCTCCAGACCCCGTCCTTCCACGGATACGGGTAGTCGATCTCGAAGGTCCACCGGGACAGATCGGCGCTCGCGACGTGCAGCGCGCCTGGCGAGGGGCCTGCCCACGCCTGCTGCTTCGGAGGCACCGACCCGGTCGAGGCGTAGTACCGGCCGCGGAATCGGATGGCGTCGATCACGTGATACGCGCGCGGCAGCACCCCGGCGCCAGCCTTGCCCTCCGGATCGGGCGCGAGCGGCGGCAGGTGTCCGGGCATGCGCGCCTTCGCGAAGCCCCCTGCCGGATCGGACACGAAGACGTATCCCTCGGTGCCGTGCTCCGCGAGCCCCAGCCCGTTGTAGGGAGGATCCGCGTCCGGCACGAACAGCCTCCCGCCGATCGCGTGCACCCGCAGGAAGCCCTGCCCCGCTCCTCCGCCGGTCTGCTTCTCCCCCGGACGATTCCAGTCGAACGCGGTCGTGATCGCGCGGGCGGGATCGTTCCCCGGCACGTATCGAGTGATTGTCGCGCCGTCGAGGCCAAGCGGCTGGTACGCGTGCGCTGCGTAGAGCGCGTCCCCGAACGGCGTCAGATCGCAGATCTGCTTGAGCGCAAGGGGGGACCTGCCCACGCGCTCGAAGTGCGCCGTCGCCGGGAGCTCTCCCTTGCCCGGCGACTCGGGGTCGTCGTTGCCGTCGGGATCGAGCTGTACAGGCGCCGCGTCCGCCTCCGGAAGAGCAGCGGGCGCAGCGTCGGGGGACGTCGCCGACGCTGTCGGCGCCGCGGATGGCGCCGCGTCCGGTGCGGTGGTTGGCCTCGCGGTGGGCGACGGGGCAGGGGAGGGGCGGGTGCACGCCGAGCAGAGGGCGAGTGCGATGCATGCCGTGCGTGCAGAGCGAGGCGGTCTCACAGGGCGAGTGTACCGGCTGGGGCGGTCGAAAGGGGAGCTCGCCGTGCCCCTCGCCCGCGATGCGTGTCGGCTCAGGCTTCGCTCGTCGCGGTTCGCGTGATCCAACGGTTGTACAGCCACAGGGAGAACGCCGATACCAGCCCGATCACCATCAGGATGATCCACCCGGTCGCTGCTTGTGAGGGCTGCAGCTCGAGCAGCCCCTGGTCGTTCTTCACCGCCCCCTTGCACATCACCTCGTTGAAGATCCACGCGCCCACCGGTCCGCCCGTCAACGACCCGATCGCCATCGGCAGGTTCGCGTAGCCGAGGAACAGTCCCTCCTGCCCCTTGGGAGCGAGGCCTCCGATGTACTCGTAGGTCCGCGCGGAGGCGAACAGCTCTCCGAACGCGATGAGCGCGACGGTCATCACGACGAACAACGAGCCGAGGGGCAGCGCTCCGGCCACCAGGGCGCGCGCTCCGCCCGCGAGATACAGCGGGACGATGTTGATCAGCATCGCCGTCGCGATGATCAGCGTCCCCACCACGATCGACCGGATCGGCTTCATCTTGCCGAACAGCTTCGTCACCAGCAGTTGGAAGAACACGATCACGAACGGGTTCGCCATCGTGTAGATGTCCACCGGCGGCTTCTTCTCGAGGACCTTCTCGAGGTACAGCGGCAGCACGTTGTAGACCTGGCTGTACAGGAACGTGAAGCCCGAGTTCACCAGCAGGAACAGCACGAACCTCGGGTTGCGCAGCACCAGGAACATGTCGAGCAGGATCTGTCCCACCGATCGCTTCGGCTTCGCCGCCACCTCCGCCGCCACCGGAGGCTCGCGATAGGTCAGCAGCACGACGGCCAGCGCGATCACCGACGACGCCATCGACACCGCGAAGATGAAGGGGAGGCCGAGCTGCGTACGCACCACGTAGGAGACGCCGCGTCCGAACAGCGAGCCGATGTTGATGACCATGTAGAAGATCGCGAACGCCAGCGTCGCGCGCGCCCCCGCCGTCTTCTGCACCGTGCCCGAGATGCAAGGCTTGACGAACGACCCGCCGATTCCGATCAGGATCATCCCCGCGGCAACCACCACCGCCATCCACATGGGCGAGGTGACCGCGTCTCCCGCCTTCTCGGCGAGCTGCGCTCCTCCGACCCACACCGGCGCTCCCATCAGGAAGTAGCCGCCGGTGAGCAGCACGAACGCCAGCGCCAGCGACTTCTTGAACCCCACGTGGTCCGCGATCGTCCCCGACAGGATCGGAAGGAAGTACACCAGCGTCCAGAGCAGCCCGTTGAGCGTGCTCGGCCAGTACTTCCCCATGCCCAGTCGTCCGAGGTAGATCACCACGAACGAGGCCATCGCGTAGTACGCGCCGCGCTCGAACAGCTCGGTCGTGTTGGCGCTCCAGAAACTCGGGTGGAACTTGTCCGGGGCCTTGTCGGCGACAGGGGTCGAGTTGCTCATGGCTCCGCCGCTTGTAGCCGCGTTCCGCCCTGAGATCCCGCCCTTTCTCTCCGCTCCTCCCATCGCCCTGCTCCCCCCCTCGCCCGGTCTGAACCCATCCGGCTCCTCGCGACTCTCACCGATCGTTCATGGACCTTTCGCTTCCCTCCCTCTTCGGCGCCGGTCTTCTCACCCTCGCCACCCCGTGCGTCCTGCCGATGGTGCCCGTCTACCTCGCCATGCTCGCTGGCGCGGGCATCGAAGGAACCCGCTCCCGCAGCCGCTGGCGTCTGGTCGCCTCCACCACCCTGTTCGTCGCGGGCTTCGTCCTGGTGTTCACCCTCCTCGGCCTCGGCGCTTCCGGCATCGGCTCCTGGCTCCAGGCCCATCGACCCTGGCTCCTCTTGACGGGCGGCGTCCTCATCGCACTGTTCGGCCTGCGCTTCCTCGGTGTCCTGCGCATCCCGATGCTCGAGCGCACGCTGCAGGCCTCAGGCCCTTCGCGTATCGGCTCCGGTCTCCACGCCTTCGCCTTCGGCGCCGTCTTCGCCATAGGCTGGACTCCGTGCGTCGGTCCGATCCTCGGCTCGGTCCTCACGTACACCGCTGCCACGACCTCCGATCCCCTCGTCGGCGCGCTCTACCTGTTCACCTACGGCCTGGGCATCGGTGTCCCCATGCTCGTGGCCGGCCTCGCCGCCGACCGCATCCTGCCTCGCCTGCGACGCTTGAACGCGTACCTGCCTCGGATCGAGAAGGTCACCGGTGCGATCATGGTCGCCGTCGGGCTGTTGCTCGTCGTTCCTTCGATCGCGGGCGGCAAGCTCGCCGCCGCCAGGCACCAGACCCTCGCGCGGGTGGTGGCTGACGGCGTGACGGATGTGAGCCCGCCTCTGGGAGCAGCCTCCGAGGCGCCGCGGTTGGTCGAGTTCTACGCGAGCCGATGCCCCGTGTGCGACAGGATGAAGCCGCGCATCGAACGGCTGCGCTCCGCGTGCCGGGAGCGTCCCCTCGAGATCCTCACCGTCAACGTGTCCGACCCGGCCAATCGCGAGGCGGCGCGTGCCTGGGAGGTCTCGGGAGTCCCCGCGATCGTGCTGCTGAAAGAGGACGGAACGGTCGCAGGGCGTCTGATTGGAGAGCAGTCCGACGACACCTTGCGAGCGGCGAGCGCCACGCTCCTCGGCGCTGCATGCGACGGCGCTCCCCTGAAGAAGCTGGAATCGGCGCCCATGGGGCCGTCGTGCAGCACCGAACCCCACACGGTCGGAGCGCCGGCCGTTGCCCCGCCGACCTGCGGGATGTGACGTCCATCGGCTCGGTGGAGTGCTGTAAGACGCGAGAACCGAGAGGCCTCGAGGGTTGCCCGAAGCCTTGTATTCGAGTAGTATTCACGACTCCAAAATGCGCATCACCTCCTTGCTCCCTTGGGCCTGCACCGTTGCGATCTCCGTGGCACTCGCCGGGTGCAGCAGCACCGATCCGAACGACGAGCCAATCCCTGGGGAGGGGGCGGAGTTGACCGACGACGACTTGAGCGTCGGCGACTTGAGCGCGGAGGACTCGAAGGCGGACGGCAACTGGGGAGCGGCCACGACGTGCAAGCCGATTCCCAACCTCACCAAGCTCAAGTCCCCGCGCATCATCGTGTCGCTCGAGGGGCTCACGCTGCACCTGATCGACCCTGATTCGGGCTACGACAGAGTCTTCCCCATCGGCCCCGGCGCCATCGAGGAGAGCAGCTCGTCGATCGCCTATGGGGAGTCCAAGTCGATGTGGCCCGTGCTTCGCTACGGAACGGGCGACTTCCAGATCACCCCGGGGACCACCACGGCGTGCAAGGTGTGGTGGACCGACGCTTCGACCGGCACGAAGAGCCCTGTTTTTGCCGGGCTTCCGTTCATGTCGTGGTCGGGCAACTACGCGATCCACGGCCCGGTCGACAACTACCGCGCGGCCAACGGCGGCAACCTCCGACGCGGCTACGTGTCGCACGGCTGCGTCCGGATGGCGGCGGAGGACGTGCTCGAGGTCTACGCGCGCATCCGAGGCATCGCGAAGGTGCCGGTGCACGTGCAACGCGAGGCGGAGCGGGACGCGCAGGGGCGGCGCGTGGACGTCCCCTTGGAGGATCGCTGGCTCGGCGCCGAGTGCGAGACCGACGCCGACTGCCCGTGGCAGAACGGCTTCTGCGATCACAACCGCTACAGCGATCGCGGCTATTGCTCCGCGCGGTGCAGCGGTTACTGCCCCGACAAGGCCGGCGAGCCCGTGTCGTTCTGCGTCCCCGATCCCGACGCCTCCGGCTCCGGCATGTGCGTGCTCAAGGAGAGCGCCGTCAACTCGCGCTGTCGCAACCTCGACCACTTCGCCCCCAAGACCAGCCAGCGTCTCAATCAGCCCTCGGTGACCGCCAACGTCTGCCTGCCCGGAACGCACGGCTGGATCGGCGACCATTGCCTGACCAACGCCGACTGCACGGGGGGCACGACCTGCGCCGGGGTGACCGAGGACCGCCCCGGTTTCTGCACGCAGCCCTGCACCGCCGGCTGCCCCGATCAGGCCGGTTGGCCAACCACCTTCTGCGCCAACGAACCCTCCCTGGGTGGCAACGTCTGCGTCCGCCAGTGCACGCTGTCCACCAACGCCAGCGAGTGTGTCTCGGGCACCGTGTGCGAGCCGCGCACCCGGCCGAGCTCCACCGTCACCAAGAACGTGTGCGTCCCCGAATAGCTACCCCGGAAGCCCATCGTCGCAGCGTTGCGGCATCCTGCTCGCCCCGGCCCGCGCGGGGTCATCGAAGCAGGTTGAAGCAGAAGTCCACGCCGCAGTCCTCGGTGACGCAGGTGATCATGGCGCGACGGAAGCGCGGCGCCACCGACGAGAGGGCCTGCTGGCAGCGCTGCATCGTGAGCTTGTTGCCGCGTACCGAGGCGCACTGGGCGACCGCGGATCGGCACGGCGCTTCGCTGAACGAATCGATGCACGCGTCCTTCGAGGCGGTGCTGGCGCACCTCTCCGCGATGTCGAAGCTGCAGATCTCGCGCTTGCCGCTCTTGGCGAGCAGGCACTGGATCGCCTTCTCCGCGATGCGCGGCTGCAGTCCCGACCGGAACGCCTGGCAGTCCGCCACGGTGTCGTGGAAGCTCTCGCACTGCGGCCCCGGGGCCCTCAGACCCGTGCACTGCGCAGGATTCCCTCGCTGGTTGCCGCACGTCGCCGGCGCGCTCGCAATCGCCGACAGCGACGGCTCGTCGTCCACTTCCTCGAGCGCGTGCGGCGCCATCTCCTCGACCGCCGCCGGCTCCTCCGCCTGCGGCTCTTCGGCGGGCGGCGGGGCAGGGGCGGCCGATCCGAACGCCGGTGCCGGCGCGATCACGATCACAGTCTGCTCGGGCACCTCCGGTGTGCCCGCGGGCGCCCCGGCGCAGGCCCCGGCCGCGATGGACGTCGTGAGCATCAGGAACCGGGTGCGATCGATCTGCATGGATCCCGGATGGTAGGGTATCGTCCCCGGCCGCGTCCACGACGCGTGCACACGAGGGAATCGATCATGTTCAGACTCGATGGAAGGACGATGTTGGTGACCGGCGGGTCACGGGGGATCGGACGTGCGGAGGCCGAGGCGCTTGCCGGCCTGGGGGCGCACGTCGTGGTCGGCTACTCGCAAGGCGAGACAGCCGCTCGCGAGGTGGTCGACGCGCTCGTCGCCAAGGGAGCAAAGGCCGAGGCGGTGCAGATCGACGTCGCCGACACGTCGCGGGTGGACGCGGTCATCGGGGAGCTGGTCAAGCGTCATGGCCGGCTCGACGGGCTGGTGGCGAATGCGGGGATTTCGGTGGACGGCCTGCTGATCCGGGTGAAGGACGAGGATCTCGAGAGGATGTGGGCGGTGAACGTGCGCGGGGCGATCGCCTGCGCGCGGGCGGCGATCAAGAGCATGATGCGTGCGCGGTGGGGGAGGGTGGTGTTCACCTCGAGCGTGGTGGGGGAGACGGGGAATGCGGGGC
>JAKLDZ010000178.1 GCA_022703255.1 Myxococcota bacterium
GGGCCGTCGATGAACGACGCGTTCGAATGGCTGACCGGAGCGTTGGGGAGCAGAGGTGGAAGAGGCGTGAGCAGGCGCGCTGTCAGAGCCTGGCGATGATCGCGTCGGTCATCTGCTGCGTGGTGCAGGCTCCCTGGGAGAAGACGTCGGGTCCGCCCTTGAGGCGCAGCATGTCGTAGGTTCGCACCTTGCCTTCGGCCACGACCGCGGCGACGGCGTTGCGGATGCGCGTCGCCTTGTCGTTCTCGCCAAGGTGGTCGAGCATCATGCAGCCGGACAGGTGCATGGCGATCGGGTTCACGATGGACGGGTTGAGCTTCTCGTACTTGGGAGCCGAGCCGTGCGTCGGCTCGAACACCGCGTGCGACTTGCCCATGTTCGCGCTGCAGGCGAACCCCAGGCCTCCCACCAGCCCCGCATAGCCGTCGGAGATGATGTCGCCGAACAGGTTCGTCGCCACGATCACCCCCGAGTCCTCCGGGTTCTTCGTGAGCCACATCATCTGCGCGTCGATGTTGTTCGACCAGAGCGCCACGCCGGGGAAGTCCTTGGCGAGTCGCTTGGCGGCGTTCTCCATCATGCCGCTGGTCTCGCGCACCACGTTGGGCTTCTCGCACACGGTGACGGACTTGTAGCCGAACTTGCGGGCGTACTCGAAGGCCTCGTGGGCGATGCGCTCGCAGGCAGCGCGCGTGGTCACGCGCACCGAGACCGCGAGGTCGGCTCCTTCGACCGCGGCGAAGGGCTTGAACTTCTTGTGGGTCGCGAGGGCCTTGCGGACTTCCTCCGGAGGATTGGTCCACTCGATGCCCGCGTACATGCCTTCGGTGTTCTGGCGGAAGACGACCACGTCGACGTTGGGCTCGACGAATCCGCCGTCCGGGGTCTTGCGGATGAAGTTCAGCGGGTTGCCCTTGAAGGCCTTGCAGGGACGGATGCAGACATCGAGATCGAAGCGCTGCCGCATGGTGACGATCGGGCTGAAGTACTGGAAGCCCTTGCCCTGCAGCTGCGGGTCGAGCTCGCGAGCGGCGGCCTCCTTGGGCTTGGAGGTGATCGCGCCGAACAGTCCGACCTTGTGCTTGTCGAGGAGCGCAATCGTGCGGTCGGGCAACGCGTTGCCTTCCTTGCACCAGAACTCCCAACCGATGTCTCCGTGCACGTAGTCGGCCTTGAACCCCGCTGCCTCGAGCAGGCGGACCGTCTCCGGCAGTACTACCTTGCCAATCCCGTCTCCAGGCATCGCTACGATGGTCATGCTGGCCATGCTGTTCTCCTTCAGTCTCGCGGTCCTGTCTGATCGCGTCCCACCGCAGCCGACCGGGACCTCGGGTGGACTGCGTTTCTCAACTCAACCCGCACGCTTCGTTTCGTCATCACGTGCGCGTTGGGAACCGTCTTTTCGTGGTGCAGCAAAGCCTTGCTCGGCCGTGCCGTCAACCCCCCGAAATGCGGTCCGTCCTCAGGCCCCCGACAGACGTCACCGCCCCGTCGCGACTTGCCTCCCACAAGTTTCGCCGCGTCGCCTCTTGCTCCCTCCCCGGGGGCGAACCACCTCACACTTGTAGCCATGAAGCGGCCGTCGTTCCTCTTCCCCCTCGTGACACTCTCCACCCTTGCGGCCGGTTGCCGCGATTGCTCTCCTCCCCCTCCGCAGCCAGGAGCCTCCACCGTGGAACGTCCTGCCCCTGAGCCAGGCCCCCTCGACACCCCGGCCACCATCGCCGAGCGGCAACACCTCGTTCGCAACATCCAGCGACGCGAATCGCTCCACCCACGCGTCGTCGATGCCCTGCTCTCCGTCCCGCGACACGTCTTCGTCCCCCTCTCGATCCGCCACCTCGCCTACGAGGACGGCCCCCTCCCCATCGGCGAGGGACAGACAATCTCCCAGCCTACCGTGGTCGCCATGATGACCGAGGCGCTCGAGCTGAGAGGCGACGAAACCGTGCTGGAGGTCGGCACCGGCTCGGGCTATCAGGCCGCCGTCCTCGCACGCCTCTGCAAGCGCGTCGAGACGATCGAGATCATCCCTTCCCTCGCAGCGGCCGCAGGCCAGGCCCTCGAGACCGCGGGCTACCACAACGTTCGGGTGCACGTCGGCGACGGATACGCGGGTCTGCCCGAGCTGGGTCCCTTCGACGCCGTGATCATCACGGCCGCGCCGCCCGAGATCCCGTCCGCCTTGATCGCGCAGCTTCGCGAAGGGGGACGCCTCGTGGTGCCGGTCGGTCCGCAACATGGGGTGCAGGAGCTCGTGCTGGTCCGCAAGCACGAGGGGGGCATCACGCGACAGGAGCTCGGTGCGGTCCGATTCGTTCCGATGGTGCGCGGGAACCGTCCCCCTGACTAGGCTGCAACCCCCCGTGTTCGGGGCGCTTTCTCGCGCGCACGACAGGCGCGGTCCGACGCCCAGCTTGGGCTTCCGGTCGGATGCGGAACTGCTACAATGCCGCCCATGAGAAACCGAACCATCGTCGCCCTCGTTGCTTCATCCGCCTCCTTGCTCGTTGCTTGCGGCGGCGCCGCCGCGCCCTTCGACAAGCTCTCGGATTCCGCGGTCACCGTGTATCGCCTGCAGAACTACGAGCCGCCCGCGGCCGCAGCCGCGACTGCCGCCCCTGCCACGACCGGTATCCCCTCGCTCATTCCCGGGCTCACCATTCCCCCCGAGATCCAGACCTGGGTCCAGCAGGGCGCCCAGGGCCTCGGTGCGCTCGGCCTTCAGATCCCGGGCCTCACGACCGGCACGACGACCCCCACGACCACCCCGGTCGCTCCGGATGCCCCGCGCTTCGAAGGATTCCGGATCATCGGCCAGTCGCAGGTGATGGACTCCAAGATCCGCGAGCAGCTCATCGACATCTTCGGCAAGGACAAGAACTTCGACGAGAAGGCTGGCGCGTGCCTGTATCCCGAGCTCGGTGTCTCCTATCCGCAGCCCACCCCGATGCTCCCCTACGACATCCTCATCTCCTTCTCCTGCAACCGCATCGAGCCCAAGAACTTCCAGTGGCCTCACGCCAACCGCGGCCTGAAGAAGGAGACCGTCCAGAAGTTCTCCTCCATCAACCAGCAGCTCTTCGGCGGCGGCTGAGCCTCGACGACCGCCCGCGCGCGGACCCGCCTCCCTATCCTCCCCGCGGCCTTCAACGCGGCAACAGCCGCACGTTCGAAGCCTGCGTCCACCCTTCTGCCGTCCCGTGACGGATCAACACCAACGCCCCACGGCGCTCGATCACGTCCACCTTCGCGGCCTCCGGCACCGGCTCCGCGTTCCGCGTCAGCCCACGCTCGTCGAGCAGCCGCGCTTCCGGCACCGACACCACACCCTGCGACGTCGTGTGTCGTAGGTGGCGCGCTCCGCCCGCCAGCGCTGCGAACAGGATCAGGGCGATCGCTCCGAGCGGCACCGCGATGAGCCCCGCCAGCCGGTGAGCCGGAGTCGCCTTGCGTCGCAGCAGCAGTCCGACCGTCAGCACCAGCGAGCCGACCGCTGCCCCAGCGGCCCACACGGGCTCGGGGGCGAGGCCCACCAGGGCTTGGGCGATCGGCGGACGCGCCTGCATCTGGGTCGAGCCCCCGCGCATCGCGCTGCGTCGCGCGACCTCGGCCCTCACCTGCTCCAACGCGTGCTCCGCGTCCAGATCCCGCGGCCTCTGCGCCAGGGTCTCCTCGAAGCCGGCGGCGGCCCTCCCGAGATCCCCGGGCTGCTCGGCATGGGCCCGGACTCGGGCGAGGTAGGACAGCCCTCGATTGTAGGCGGCGTCCGGGTGCGCGAAGCCTCGATCCGCGAGCCCCTCGAACAGCGTGATCGCCTTGTCGTAGGCGCCTTCCTGAAGCGCCCCCACGCCCCGCGCGAACATCTCCGCGTCGGACTCCGCTCGCGCAGGTCCGGTCCAGCTCCCGCACGCCGCGAGCGCGACCACGCCGAGCGCAAGGACCCGCACGCCGCGCTTCACTTCGCCCCCTTCGTGCCGCGTGCGCGTCCCAGCTTCTTGCCTAGCTCCTCCGCCGTCCGTGTGAGCGACGAGAGCCGCTCTCGGCTCGTTTCCGGATCGAAACGGATCGCTTCACACTCCCCCAGGACCGTCGCCGCACGCTCCGCTGTCTCCTCGTCGATGTCGAGCTCGCGCAGCCTTCCCGCGAGCTCGCTGCGCAGCACTCCCCGCGATCGCAAGCCCGTGCAGCCCTCGATCCATCCGTGCACCGCGCGCTCGACGTCCACGGCGGTCTCCGCCGGGTTGCCCGCCTTCGCGGCCTTGCGAGCACGGCCGATCGCCAGCGTGGCCAGCCGCGTGGGGGAGTCCTGGCGCGTACGCAGCCGGCTCACCACACCCCGCGTCGCGGTGCTCAGCCCCCCCGCCAGCAGCACTCCGAGGGGACCGGCTGCGATGAGGATCCAGAACCAGCGATGGTCGGTCCAGGGGATTCCTCGCGCGGGCACCGAACCGAGGGAGGTCCTGACGGTGGCCACGGACTCGAAGGGATCGCGCTCGGCGGAGGAAGACGACGCGGGGGCGGCGTTGCCTGGACGCACCTTGACGGAGCCGAGCAGGGTTCGCGCGGAGGAGTACGCCTTGCTCTCGGGGTCGAAGAACGGCAGCACGATCTCGCCGAGGTCGATGTTGCCCGGCTGCTGCAGGCGCACGACGTAGGTGAAGGTTCGGGTGCCGACGATGCGGTCGTTGCGGACCTCGATCTTCTCGCGGGCCTCCGGGTCGAGCCACTCGACGCCGGTGCGGGCGGGCACCGGGAGCGACTGCGGGAGGTTGCCGGTGCCGGTGAGATGGACGGTGACCGCGACCGCTCCACCGGCTTCCGCCGTGCGCGGCTCCACCTGGGCTCCCAAGGAGAAGTTGCCGACGTCCCCGCGATACCCGACGGGCCGTCCGTTGACCGGTGGCTCCTCCACGTCCACCGCGAGCGGGTTGCTCTCCCGGATCGCGGTAGTGCCCCGTCCGCGCGTCAGGCCGAAGCCCGCGAAGCTCACGCGCATGGGGCCGATCTCGAGACGCCCGGTCTTGAGCGGGAACAGGGCGATCCTGCGCAGCAGCTCCACCCTCCAGGTGTGCTCGCCGACCTGCGCGGAGCGAGGCTCCGGATCGGTTCCCGGGGTCAGCATCGATCGCTGGAAGAAGTCGGAGGTGGTTGCTTCGTGGACATCGACGGCGTCGGGCGCGCCGCTGCGCGTGTACTGGTAGATCGACAGCGTGACCTGCTCGCCGACCACGGCGCGGGTCTTGTCCACGATGGATCGCAGGAACACGGAAGCGGCGGGCGCGGCCGGCAGGGAGAGCGAGGGGTCGCGCGGCGGCTCCTTCGGGGAGAACGGCCAGTCGTCGTCGTCGAAGCCGGGCATCGACGGGAACGGCAGCTGCGGCAGGAGGTTGAACGGGTCGAAGGGGTTGTTGCCGCGTTGGGGCTTCTGGCCCTTGGGCACGATGTCGATCTCGACCGGGTTGGTTTCGTAGCGTTTTCCCCGGAACTCGACGCTCGGGGGGCCGATGCGGAAGCGTCCGGGCCGCTGCGCCTGCAGCTGCCAGGTGACGGAGATGCCGGAGCGGATGGTGGGCTGTCCGCCCATCGGCATGCTCGCTTCCACGTGGGGACCGATCTGCGGACCTGCGCGCAGCACGACGCCGGCAGGGAGTTTGACCTTGGGGTTGGACGGGGGGGGATCGCGCTGACCGGCGAGGGCGGTCATCTGCACGATGAAGGTTTCCCCGACCTCGGCCTGGGTCGGTTGGATCGAGGCGCGCATCCTGGGGGCGTTCTGTGCCCATGCCGACAGCGTCACGCACAGCGCCGCCACGCACGCGAGGGCAGCGATCAGCAGGTGTGCGGGAAGCCGGCGCGGCGTCACTTGTCGGCCATGCCCTTCACGCGGCGCCGCGAGGCGCGGTTCTTCGCATCCTGGAGCTGCACGGTGGGGGCGGCCTCGAGCTGGTCGAGCATGCGCTGGTCCTGGTTCATGCTCTCGGGCGGCGGCTGCTGTCCGCCCTCCGGCGCACCGGCCTCGGGCTGCTGCGGCTGTTGTTCGGGTGACGAACCTTCTGGCTGCGCGTCCTTACCGCCCTCGTTGCCGTCTCCGCCGTCGGGAGGCCCCGCCTCCGGCTTGCCCTCTCCACTGTCCGGCGGTCCGTCCTGCGGAGCATCCTCCCCACCCTCCGGCGACCCCGCGTCGGGTCCCGTCTGGTCGGGTTGCGCGTCCTGCCCAGCGTCCCGCTTCTCGTCCTCCTCGATCCTCCGCAGCGCAATCGCGCGGTTCCACGCCGCGTCCGCGCCGATCGTGTCGCCCGCGTCGCCGGGCACGCCGGGCACGAGCTTGAGCGACTCGTCGTACGCCGTCACCGCTGCCTTGTATCCGCGTCGCAGGAACTCGAGGTTCCCCTCCAGGTAGCGCGCTCTCGCCTGCAGCTCGACCGGCAGATCGTGCTTCTCGGCGATCGCGCGCACGACCCGCAACGCGCAGTCGATCTGATCGCTGCGGAGCTGCATCTGCTGTTGCTGCTCCGGAGTGGGGCCGCCGTCGCCGAGGCCGATGTCTTCCTCGCCGAAGCGACGTCCGAACTTCTCTCCGAGGTGGAAGAGTGCGAGGCCGAGGTCGAAGGTCGCATGGGGCAGCTCGCGGGTGCGGTCCGGGACACCGATCTGTCCCTCCGAACACGCCCCGGTCTGCAGGAAGCCCTCGAGCAGCTCCGCCGCCGCGGCAGCATCTCCCGCGTCGAGCGCCGCGATCGCGCGGTCCACCGCGGGAGCATCGCGCTCGAACGGGCGTGTCGGGTTCCAGCCGCAGGCGGCGAACGCCGCGCATGCCGCGATGGTCAGGGCTGCGGAGATCGCGCGCTCACGCATGGCGCCTCCTTCGGGTCGGCCGCGCGGGGAGGGCGCGGACCGGGGACGGGGCGATGAACGGACGCTTGCGCGCCTGCCCCAGGAACGTCTCCACCAGGAGCATCAGGAACGCCGCAAGCAGCGGGTAGTGGTACACGTCGGCGTAGACGGTCTCGACCTTCTCCGCGAGCTCTCCGCGCATCATCTGGCGCAAGTCGCGTGCGATGACGTCGATCCCGGTGGCGCCCCGATCGGAACGCACCACGGTTCCGCCCGCTGCCTGCGCGACCTCCACGAGCTGCTTCTCCCCGTCACCGCTCAGCGAGGTGAGCAGCGGCTGGCCGGTGTCGTCGGCGCGCCACCCGGCGACCCTGCCGGTCGGATCGACCTCCGGGATCCGCTCCGGTGTACGTCCTCCGATCTGCACGACGTGGATCGTGGTCCCCTGCTGGCCGATGCTCCGCGCCGATGCCACCGGATCGCCCTCGAGATCCTCGCCGTCGGTGATGAGCAGAATCACGCGACGGTGGTCCTTCGTCCTCGGATCGCTCGCGAGCAGCTCGCGGGCGCGCTCCAGGGCGCGCGCGATGGCCGTGCCGCCGATGGGCATGTCGTTGGGCTCCATCTGGCGGAGGAACTGCGCGATCGCCGCGCCGTCCGAAGTCAGGGGGAAGCCGATCGGCTCGCCGGCGAATGCGACCGCGGCGAAGCGGGCTCCGGGCAGATCGCGCACGAGACGGGCGACCTCGGCCTTGGCGCGGGAGATGCGCGAGGGGGCGATGTCCCGCGCATACATGCTCTTGGAGTAGTCGAGCACGATGACGACATCGAGGTTGGTGGCGGGGATGAGGCGGGTGCCGCGGCCGTACTGAGGGCGCGCCATGGCGACGAAGGCGAGCGCGGTGGCGGCCACGACGAGGACGGCCTTGGCCGCGCGCCTCGGGCCGCTGCGCGCCGTCAGCAGGGAGACCACGCGCTCCTCGTCGCCGAAACGGCGCACGGCCTTCACCAGCGCGATGCCCCCGGCAACCAGGAGCATCGCGACCACGATCGCGGCCAGCGATCCGAACAGCCAGAGCGGGTGCGCGAACTTCACGGGAACCTCCGCAGCAGCCAGGCGCGTATCAGGGCGTCGAACGCGATCAGCAACACCGCAGGGAGCAGCACGAAGGGAAACAGATCCTCGAAGCTCGCCAGGCTCGCCTCGAACCGGGTCTTCTCCAGGTGGTTGAGGACGTCGTGCATGCTCTCCGAGAGGCTCTTGGCATCGGTGGCGACGTACGCTTCGCCTCCGGTGTCCGCCGCGATCTTGCCGAGCAGCTCCGGGTTGACCGGATAGCGCACGCGCACGTAGCGGGGCTGTCCGTGATAGTCGATGCCGTCCTGGACCTCGACGTCGTCGCCGTTGCCGATCTGGATCGTGTACACCCTGCAGCCCACCACCTTCGCCAGATGGGCCGCGTAGTCGGGCGAGATCGAGCCCGAGTTGTTGTCCCCGTCCGTCAGCAGCACCACCGCCTTCGAACGCGCTTCGCTCCTGCGAAGCCTCGCCACCGCCGTGCCCACTGCATCCCCGATCGCCGTCGCCGTGTTGTCGATCAGCTCCAGGGACATCTTGCTCACCAGCGTGTCGAGCAGGTGATAGTCGAGCGTCGGCGGCGACAGCACGTAGGCTGCCTTCCCGAACACCACCACGCCGATGCGGTCGGTCTTCCGCCGCGACACGAAGTCCCGAATGACCTCCTTCGCAACGTCGAGCCGCGTCGGTCGCAGCCCCGTCTGGGTGCGCGAGGGGACCGAGCCCACCGGCGCATCCATGACCGCCTTCATCGACCCGGACAGGTCGAGCACCACGACGATGTCGATGCCCTTCTCGTCGGAGGTGTCGGGGCGCGAGTACGACATGGGACCGGCGAGGGCCACGGCAGCGAAGCCGATCGCCGCGGCGCGCATGGCGCCGGGGAGATCGCGCAACCAGGCCCGCACGCCTTTGGGGCCTGCAGCCAGCGGGAGGACGGTGCCGACCCTCAGCCGGGGGGTTCGAGAGTCCTCTCCAACGGTCCCGCGCCACAGGACGACCGGCACGACGAGCAGCAGGAGCAGCGCCCAGGGGTGATGCCAACTGACCCCGGTCCACTCCCACCCCCGAGCGGCCAGGGGCCATGCGAGGGCGAGGCCGACCACACCGAGGAACAGCCCTGCGATGAGCGAGACGCGGAGGAGGCGGCGCTTCATTTCCGTTCCTCTCCGGGGTTGGAGCCATCGGGCTCGGGCGTCGGCGCGGGGGCGTCGCTCTTCGAGCCCGGGTCTTCGGGGGCCGGACTCTGCGTCGGCTCCACGGCCTTCGACTCGCGGGGCTCCGGCTTCGGCTCGGTGCCGACGGGCTCGCCTGCGGCGGCGTGATCCCGCTCGGGTCTCCCCGGCGCCCTGGAAAGCATCGTGTCACGAACGAGCTGCTCGGCCCTGGACAGCAGCAGCTCGCAGTCGGTGGCCGTGGGCGTCAGACGCGCGAACTTCACCAGGTCGCATTCGGAGAGCATGACGCGGATCTCCTCGAAGCCCGGCACCGGTGGCCGCTCCGCCTTGAGCACGCGCAGCGTCTCCGCCGTCGTGGACTCGATCCCGTCGAAGCCGTAGCGCCCGCCGAGATACCGTCGGACCGCATCGGAGACGAGATCGACGTGCTCGGTGAGCTGCCCCTTGGCGACGAGCCCCGCGCGTCGAATCGACGCCAGCTCCTCGAAGGCGATCTCCCACGGGGGACGCGGCGGAGGCGGCGGGGCAGGGGGCCTGGGTCTGCGCATCCAACGCAGCACGAGCCAGGTGATCAGCGCAGCGGCGGCAGCGCCGATGAGCAGCCCGTAGGTGACGTCGCGTGCGAGAGTCCACAGCTCCCGCTGCGGTCGCGGTGGGGGATTCGGACGAGGCATCGCATCGGGAGCGCTCGCGATGGGGTCGTCGATGACGATCCTGTGCGGCTGGGTGCACAGCGTGACGAGCTCTCCGCTCGCGCGCGCTACGGCGATGGGGAGGGGAGGGAGGACCAGCTCGTGGCGACCGGGCTTCGGGGGCAGGGCGACGTAGTGGAGGGTGACCTCGGTGACGGAGCGCTCGCCGACGGTGCGGGTGGCGATCGCGGGCCCTGAGCCGCCGTCGGGCGAAGGGGTGAAGAATCCCTGCTCGGCGATGACGCGAGCGGTCTCGGAGTCGGCCTGGATGTGGAGCCCCTGCGGGAAGACGGTCTCCCCGCGACCGTGCTCGATGGTGAGCTTCACGGGGATGGCATGCCCGGACAGGGCGCGGTCCGGCACGGACTCGGTCATGGCGGGTCGCACGGCGCCCGTGGGGACGTGCTCCGAGCAGCTCGTCCAGACGCGCCCTGCGTCGGCCTCGGCGTCGTCGAGGCCTGCCGCGTCGTCTTCTGCCGCGGCATCGGTGACCTCTGCGGGCGCATCGAGACCGGCGTCGTGCTGCGCCGAGGCATGCGGTGCGAGCGCGAGGCACGCCAGAGCTGCAGCGAGGGAGGTGAGCCGTCGCGGCGTGGAGAGCGCTTGGATCATCGCGTGTGCACCCTCCGGGCCCTGCGAGCGAACAGGTCTCGCATCGGAGAGACGAAGGAGCCGTCGGTCCTCACGATGCAGGCGTCGAGCGAGTGCTTCTTGAAGAGCTGCTCGCGATCCTTGCGGAGCCTGAGCATCGCTTTGGCGTAGAAGTCGCGTACGCGCCGATCGGAGGTATCAACGACGACGGTCTCACCGGTCTCGAAGTCCTCGAAGGATGCGATGCCGACGTCGGGGAGCTCCTCGTCGCGGGGGTCCACGAGCATGACGGGGATGACGTCGTGGCGGGAGCAGGCGAGGGCCAGGGCGCGTTCGAACCCGCTGTCGAAGAAGTCGCTGATGACGAAGGCGAGGGAGCGTCGTCGGGCGAGCTTGGAGAGGGTCTCGAGCGCCGCGGTGAGGTTGGTGCCGGTGCTGCGGGGTTCGAACCCGAGGATGTCGCGGACGACCCGCAGGACGTGCTTGTCGCCCTTTTTGGGGGGGACGAGCTTCTCGACGCGGTCGGTGGCGAGGATGAGGCCGACCCGGTCGTTGTTGATCTGGGCCGAGAGGGCCACGGCCGCCGCGATCTGGGCCGCGTGCTCGCGCTTCGTG
>JAKLDZ010000179.1 GCA_022703255.1 Myxococcota bacterium
CCCGCGGCCTTCGCGATGTACCTCGGCGCAGCCGCGTGCTTCGCGGGCTCCGTGATGTACCTGCTCCGTGCTTCCGACACCCGCGACGCGATCGCTCGCTCCGGCGCCGAGGTGGCCGTGATCATGGGGAGCATCGTCCTGGTGACCGGCCCGCTATGGGCCGTGAAGGCCTGGGGGCAGTACTGGACCTGGGATCCGCGCCTGACGACCTCGCTGATCTCCGTGCTGATCTACATCGCCTACACGGTGCTGCGGGCCTTCGGCGCAGAGCACGAAGGCGAGCGCAAGTTCGCCGCCGCCCTCGGCGTCCTCGGCGCCCTCAACCTGCCCATCATCCACTTCTCGGTCCAGAAGTGGAGCGGACAGCACCCCCGCGTCATCAGCAAGGGCGGAGGTGGGCTGCAGCACCCCGACATGAGAGTCGCCTTCGCTCTCGGACTGCTCGCGTTCGCCTCCGTGGCCGCCGTGCTCTTCTGGGCCCGGCTGCGGACCCACATCGCCGCGTCCCGGCTCGAGCGCGCCGAGCGCGACGCTCTCGAGCTCGGGATCGGAGAGGAGGACTGACCGATGAACCCCACAGCCCCCGAACGCTCGAGCGAGTTCCGGGCCGTCGAAGGCGGCGGCGAGCGCCACAACGGCACGGTCCTCCTCGTGGAGGCCTACTCCGCGATCTGGCTGATCCTCTTCGGCATCGTGGCCCTCACCTTCCGCAAGCAGCGCAAGCTCGAGGCGCGCCTCGAGCTCCTCGAGACCGCACTCCGCAAGGCCCACAAGGAGTCCCCATGAGCGCCGCCCACCTGCTCTACATCCCCCTCTGCATCCTCGTCGGCTTGATCGCTGGCTACGTCCTCGGTCAGAAGGCAACCCTCGCGCGGGTTGCGAGCGCAGCCGCCAAACACAAGGAATGACCTCAATCCCCGACCTCGGCACGTCCGGCCCCTCAAAGCCTTGTCGCCTCCCACGCCGCGAGTAGCTCCCATGCTCGACTTCTCCCTTTCCGATGAGCAGTTGGCCCTGATCGACGCGGCCCGTCGCTTCACCCGGGAGCACATCCTCCCGGTGGCGGCTGCGTGCGATCGACGAGGGGAGTTCCCGATGGAGCTGCTCGAGGCGGCGTGGAAGGCCGGCCTGCTCAGCCCCACGGTGCCCGTGCGATTCGGTGGTTGCGGGCTGGGTGAGCTGGACAACGCGTTGGTGTGCGAGGAGCTCGCCTACGGGTGCCTCGGCATCGAGGCAGCGCTGCAGTGCAACGCGCTGGCCGCGACTCCAATCCTGTTGGCGGGCTCCGAACGGCTCCAGCGCGAGTATCTCGGACGCCTGGCCGCGTCGCCGATCCTGGCCGCCTTCGCCACATCCGAGGCCGACGTGGGCACCGACGTCGCCGCGATGCGATGCCGCTTCGAGCGCGTAGGCAACGACTACGTGCTCAACGGCCAGAAAGCTTGGATCACCAACGCAACGCTGGCGTCGTTCCATGTCGTCTTCGCCACCAGCGATCCCAAGAAGCGGCACGAGGGCATCGCGGCCTTCGTAGTCGAGCGCGGCACCGAGGGGCTGACCCCGGGGACGCCCGAAGACAAGCTGGGGCAACGCGCGTGCGACACGGCGACGCTCACCCTCGAGGACGTGAAGGTCCCCGCGTCGCACCTTCTGGCCGAGGAGGGAAAGGGGTTCAAGCTCGCCATGGAGACCTTCAACCAGACCCGCCCCGCGATCGCAGCGGCTTCCGCGGGGTTGATGCGTCGCTGCCTCGACGAGTGCATCGCGTACGCGAAGGAGCGCAAGACCTTCGGGACCGCGATCGCGAGCCACCAGATGGTCGCAGCGATGCTCGCCGAGATGTCGATCCGCATCGAAGCCACCCAGCTCCTGGCCCGCAAGGCGTCCTGGAGCCTCGACCGCGGCGTGCGCGATCCGATCGCCTCGAGCGCAGCTAAGGCCTTCGGCGCCGACGCCGCCATGCAGACTGCCACCGACGCCGTGCAGATCTTCGGCGGCTGCGGCTACGTCAAGGAGTTCCCCGTGGAAAAGCTCTTCCGCGACGCGAAGCTCCTGCAGATCTACGAAGGCACCAGCCAGATCCAGCGCGTCCTCATCGCCCGCCAGTTGGTGAATCGCTGACCTCGACGTCCTATAGTTGCATCATGCCGTTCTGGACCCGCTCCCGCCCCGCCGACGATCGCCCGCAGAACGCCGTCTCGCGCCTGCAGGCTGCGGTTCGCAAGCACCTGCCCCAGGCCGATGGCGACACCGTCCGCATCGTGGCCTCCTTCGCCGGCCTCCTCGCTGCCGTCGGTTACGCCGATCAGAGCTTCTGCCAGGAAGAGCAACGCCATGTCCGCAAGATCCTCGGCCGAATCCACGGACTCGACCACCTCGCCGTCGAGGCTCTCCTCGACGTCCTTCGCGCCGAAGCGCCCGAGGCTTCCGCGATTCACATGCACCAGCTCGCGCGCGATCTGCGGGAGCTGACCGATCGCGACACGCGCCTGGAGATGCTTGACGCCTTCGTGGACCTGGCCGCGGCGGACAACGATCTGTCCTACGCCGAAACCCGCTACTTGCGGCAGCTCACGACTTCGCTCGGGCTCGATGCGTCGGACTACAACGCCTCCCAGCACCGGCACCGCGACAAGCTGTCCATCCTGCGCTGACCGGAAGCGCGGCGTCGCCTCGCCCCTACTTCACCAGCGGCGTCAGCTCCGATGCCTCGACCACCCACTTGCGTCCCGACGCGTCCGAGACGGACACCCTCTGGTCGGCGCTGCTTTCGATCTTCACGATCGGCCAGACGGGTTCGCCGGCGGGGGGACGCAGGCAGGCGTAGGAGCTGCTGGAGGCGTTGAAGGCCTGGGGCGGCTGCGGGAACACCTCCGCCTTGGTGACCCCACGCACGTCCTTCCCCTCCCCGTCCACCTGCACGATCACCTGGCCCTTGCGAACTCGCTGCACCTTCGCGCTCCGGTAGCCTTCGCTCGTCTGCACCAGCACCCGGTCCCCGGGGCGCACGCTCCACCCCTTCGGAACCACCGGCCTGCCAGCCTCCTTCGCCCCGTCGACAAACGCCCGGCGTTTCGCTGCCTGATCGAACCCCTGGCGAAGGTTCAGCTCCGTCATCGACGACGGCTTCAACAGCGCCGTCGCTTCCAGATCGATCTTCTCCCCGTCCTCGCTCACGACCGACACGCGTCCGCTGTCGCGACGCTCGATCCGGCATCCCAGCCACTTGTGCTCTCCGAAGCGGCAGATGGCGAACGCGCCTTCGGGGAGCGCTGCGGGTTCGTTGGGAAGGGCGTACACGTTTCCGGGGTCCACTTCCTTCGAATCGCCGGCGGACTCGATGGTCATGCGCGACTTGCCCGTGCGCAGCACGACGCCTTCGACGAAGGTGGCGCGAGCGGTCTCGACGACGACGGCGTCGCCCGCGGAGAACTCGCGGGCCGTGGTTCCGGCCTGGGCATCAAGCGGCACGGGAGGGGATGGCTTCTCGCGCGAGCACGCCGGCGTCCCGACCGCGAGGACGAGGAGCAGCAGCGATGTCGCGCGACAGATCATCGCGGCGATTGTACACGCGTCGCCGGTCAACGCACGCACGATCCCAATCGACGCTCCAGCGCCGTGCGGCGCGATTCCGGAAGCTCCTTGTCCGCACGCCAACGCGCGAAGACTGCTCGCGCCGTTTCCTCGTCGCGCTCCGCACACGCGACCACGATCCGCAAGCGCAACACCTCGCGCGAGATGCGCCCGGCCGGAAGCCTCCTGCGCAACGCTTCGTCCAGGTAGCCCGCCGCCTCCCGCCACAACCCGTCGTTCGCCAGGTTCCTCCCGATCAGGTACGCCGGCAGGCCATCGTCAGACACCTCTGCCATCCACTGCCCGAGCAGCGCGTAGGCCAGCTTCGTGTTCGACGGTCGCGACACCGCACCCACCAGCATCTCTCCCACGGCGCGCCCGATCCGCGGCTCCCGCGCTGCCAAGGCCTTGATGGCGAGCGATCGCAGCCGATCCTCGTGGAACGTCGTCCCGAGCAGCTGATCGTATGCGTCGCCCGCGCGCGCCAGTTGCCCGTTCACCAGGTCGATGTCCGCCATCGCCTCCAATGCACGGTCTCGCGCATCCTGCGATACCTTCGGATCGTTCGCGACCGGCGCCCACTGCTGGCGCGCCGCGTCCGGCCCCACCAGCCTCGGCAGACACCCCGACAACCCCAGCCGCGCATGCGTGTCGTTCGGATCCAGCAGGCTCGCCTGACCGAACGACATCGCCGCGCCGATGCAGTCCCCCTCTCCCACCAGCTCCGCCCCGCGCTCCACCAGCGCGTCCACCGCATGCGGACAGCGTCGCCCGAACACCGCCGGACGATCGAAGCGCGACTTCGCGTAGGCGAGCGCTGGCCCTTCCACCGGGATGCCCCGCAGCGAGGCCAGCCACTCCTGCTCCAGCACCGCAAGCGATCGCCCCGTCGCCTTCTCGATCGTCGTCCCCGCGTACCACTTGCGGATCGCCGTCGCGCTGTGACGCTCCCGCAGCCAGCCCACGAAGGCCCCTGCCACCGTGTACGCCTTCGGCGCGTTCTCGCCGAAGAACCCGAACGCGAAGACCTTCGACAGCGGCGGCAGCAGCTCGAGCTTCAACATCGCCGCCGACCACTGCTGCGCCGTCAGCAGGTCGTCGTCCGGCGACGCCGCCTCTGCGATCCCTTCGATGAGCCCCGGATTCGGCCACAGCCCGCCGAACGATCCGGCGATCGCGAAGGGCCCGTCTCCGAACGTGCCTGCGAGCACGTGCGCGATCTCGTGCCCGAGCACCCCGTGGGGATAGCCAGCGAGCTGGATGTAGACCTCGCGCCGCCACGGCTTGGCGATCGACGTGCGCCCCGCCCCCATCAGCTCCCGCTTCTGGCGCCGCGACGCGAAGGCGTACACCTTCACCTGCGGCGGCTTGTCCAGCTCGTAGTACGACGCAACCTCTCGCGCCTGGGTCGCACAGTCCCGAAGCAGCGTCTGCGCATCCTCGTCGCGCACCGACCGCGGGTAGAAGATGTCGCACCGATCGTTGGTGACCCGCCCACCGAGCTCCGTCTGGATCGACTCCGCCGTCTGCCAGTGCCCAAGCCTTCTCCCCTCCACCGTCATCACGGCGCTGGCCAGCGCCCCCACCACCGCGAGCCACATCACGCCGGGGTGTCGCTGTCGCACCAGGGCCAGCGTTCCATCGCCCTTGCGCACCACCAGCGAAGCTGCCGCGCCCGCTGCGAACAGCGTCGCGAGCGTCCCCGCACGGTACGTGACCAGCCGCGGGATCGCGTCGGTCACCACCGTGTCGTACAGCGCGCCGGAGAAGAACCCGAAGAACGGGTCGAACGCGAACACGATCGGGCTCGAGTGGAAGCGGTACAAGCTCACCAGCACGCACGCGGCCGGCGCCGCGATTGCTGCGATCGCCGCAACGATGCGGCTCGTCCACAGCGCCCGGATGCGCCCCATCAGCCCGCCCACCAGCGCGCCCCAGGCTCCGCCCAGCAGCGCCCCCGGCAACGGCCCGAGGGCCCACATCGCCGTGCCCGATCGCGCGTCGCACATGCCCGTTCGCAGCCCGTGCAGCAGCGTCACCGCATACCCGATGCCCACGAGCAGCGCGCCGGTCTCGAGCCCACGCACGAACGCGCGGCTGGGGAGCGGCGGGTGATCGCTCACCTCCACCGCCGTGGCGACCGCCGCGAGCGACGGCAGGATCAGTCCAGCAGCCAGGGCGCTCTCGTATCCGGGCCCCGCGAACAGCGGCACGAACCCGATCGCGGCCATGCCCACCAGGGTGGCGGCTGCGGCGATCTGCAGCGGGCGCGATCGAACGAGGCTCTGCATGCTGTCCTTCCGCTATCCTTCGCCCCGCCCCTTTGCAAGCCTTCCTTGATCCGCCCCCGAGGAATCCCCCGACGACACCTCCTCGTCGCGGCGAATCGGTTGGAACTCCTCCCACCCGAAGCGATCCGCATACTCGCGCCAGGGCCCCTCGCACTCCCCCCTCTCCGCACAGTCAACGCACACCTCTCCGTGCGCCTTGCCCTCCACCGGCCGCCACTGCGAGTAGTCGAACGGGACACCGTCGAGATCGATCACGGTCGTGCGGGGGATGTGATCCTCCACCGCCAACGCTCGCATGTTACGCAAAAAACAGAGCGGAACCGCTTCCGTCACCAGCCTCATGCCGTGCCGCTCCGCGATCGGAACGCACGCCCGGATCGGCTCCACCACGTCCCGCAGCCGCGGCACGACCTCGTCGAACATCTCGAACGCCGTACCGACCGGGTGCACGAACGCAAGCTGCGCCTGCTGCACCCCCAGCTCCCCCAACAGCTCCACCAGGGCCGGAAGCTGATGGGTGTTCGCCCGCACGACCACGCTGTTGGTCACCACCGGCATGCCGCGACGGCGCACGTTCCTGATCCCCGCCACGGTCTGGTCGAAGCTCCCCGCCGCACGCGTCAACGCTTCGTGTACCTCCGCGGTTGCCCCGTGCAGCGCAGGCGAGAACTCCGTCACCCCCGCCTTCACCAGCTCCTCCACCATCCTGTCGTACGCCAACATGCGCCCGTTGGTCTGAAGCTGGATCACGCGGTATCCCATCGCACGCGCCGCTGCCACGACCCGCACGATGTCCGTCCTCACGCTCGGCTCTCCTCCCGTGAGCACCACCTCGTCGCAGCTCCTGCGCCCCTCCAACAAGCGCTCGATCAGCGTCCCGAACGGCACCATCGGGCAGCCTTCGCGCTTGTGACCCTGGGCGCAGAACACGCACCGGTTGTTGCAAGCGAAGCCTACCTTCACATCGGCGCGGGCCATCGGCGCAGTCTGACCTTCTCCTCCGGCCCCTTCAACCCCCGCTCTTCGGTCGATCCCTCCGCACTCCCATGGTACACAACGCCGTCCCCATGCGCGCCCTCCCCCGCCCCTTCCTCCATGGTCCCCTGCTGGCCGCCCTCGTCCTCGCTTCGGCCTGCGGCGATCAAGGCCCGGGCGATCAACCCTACGTGGAGGACTCCACCACGCTCGCCTCCCTCAACGATCCGGCCAACCCCCGCCCGGCCGAAAACGAGTACGTCGAGGTCAAGGGCGTCGTCATCACCGGCATCGACGCCTACGACGAGACCGGCACCGGCCAGGTCGGCAACCTCTACGTGCAGGATGTCAACCTCGTCCCCCAGGCCTACTCCGGAATCACCGTCTACAACCCCGGCTTCATCCCTCCCGACCTGCGCGTCGTCACAGGCGATGTCGTCGACGTCCGCAGCCCCTACCTCGAGTTCAAAGGCCCCGCCAGCGGCCCGTTCGAAGGCGGTGCCACCCTCCCCGAGCTGAGCGGCGCCACCGTCAAGTTCCGCTTCGAATCCCCGGGCACCACCGTCCCCAAGGAGATCACCCCCGACGACCTGTACGAGTACGAGAGCGGCCGAAGGTGGCTCGGCATGCTCGTCACCCTGAAGGGCGTGCAGCTCATCTCCGATCTCAGCGGCAGCGGAAGGAAGTCGGCGCAGCTCAGGATGACGGACATGGCCGGCAAGGATCCCGGAAGGATCCCGCGCATCCAGAACTCGCTCTATGCCATCGACAAGGCCGGCTACGAGCTCAAGGCGGGCGAAACCTACGACCTCACCGGAGTGGTCCAGTACTTCTACTCCTTCAGCGTGAACCCGCGGAGTGCGGATGACATCCAGCCCGCCCAGTGAGCTCCTTCGACGGTGCGCGCGCGTCGCGCTCCTCGCTGCCCCCTGCCTCGTCGCGTGCTCCCCCGCGTCCACTACCTCTCCACGCTCCACTGCCTCTCTCCAACCCGTCTCCTTCGGCGCTCTCCCCACGGGCAGAATCTCCGTCGTCCGCTCCGCCGACCGCCCCGCGTTCACATCCGTGATCCGCGACGGCGACCCCGCCGCCGCAGTCGCCATCGTCGTCGTCACCGAGGCCGGCTCCCAACCCAACGTCGCCCTCGCCGCAATCCTCGAACAGCGCCTGAAGTCCGCCGGCTTCCACGGCACCGAATCACGCCCCGACCCCGATGGCTTCCGCCTCGCGGCCCTTCTCTCCACCCCCGAGCAATCGGCGTCCTTCGTGACCGCCGCCTCCTCCGCCCTCCGCTCTCCCATCACCCAGGCGAGCGACCTGTCGCTTGCCATCCGAAGGCTCCAGCTCCTGCAATCACGCCCCCTCGAGTCCGCGGCCGCGGCTCGGATGGCTCGCTGCACCGGCCAGCTCGGCATCGCCCCCGGGGAGAAGCCCCTCGACCTCACGACCCCTGCGAATCTCGCTCCCCTCGAATCCCTGCGCAGCTCCTCGGTCAACGCATCGCGTGTCGCGTTCTCCTCCGTCGGCCCCGCATCCTTCGTGCAGAGCGCCGCCGCCGCACTCCAACACGCCAACGGCTGGGACCGCGGTACCCCACCCGCCGATCCCTGGCCCGGCGCAGATGCCATCGACGTCCACGCGCGCACCTCGACCGACGGTGACGCTCCGTCCCTCGCCCTCGCCTTGCGCGTCCGCGATCCCTACGCCGCAACCGCAATCGCCGACCATGCAGGCTCCGGCGCCGGTCCCCTCGTCACACGCATCGGCAACGCCCCCGGCTGGCGCCTCCAACGCGTCGCAGCAACCGTTCGCCCGCGCGGCGCTTGCCTCTCCTTCCGCCTCGCGCGCGACCGCGCGTCCGACCCCTCTCCCGTCGAAAGCGATGCCGCTCGCGTCGCCGCCCTCGTCGTTCACGAGGTCGGCATGGAGCTCGCCGAGGCTCGCGCCGATGGCTCCGTCGCGGGCCTCCAGGTGCTCCGCGCCTCCGACCCCCGCGAAGCCGCCATGCTCGCCGCCTGGTGGTCCCTGTCGAACCGACTTGATTCGGGTGACGAACGAGTTGCGATCGACCTCGGTCTCCCTCCCCCGCGCCTGTCCACCCAGGACCCGCCCGCGGCCGTGGACCAGCGCCTCGCAGATTCCCAGCGCAAGCTGGCCTCCGACTACGCCCGCGCGCGCGATGCCTGGAGCCGCCCCGTCGTCGACGCCCGCTCCGCCGTCGAGCTCGGTCAAGGCGAGTTCTGGACGCTCATCGCCAGCCCTTGCGGCGTCATCGCCGATACTGAACGCGACGCGGGCCTCACCGCCCTCGCCGCCATCGCCGCCGCCTGGTCCCGCGACGACTCCGACGGTGTCACCATCGAGCCGTGGATCACGACCGATGGAGTCGGCATCCTCGCCCACGCCTCCCCTCGCGCCGCCGAAGGCCCCCACGCCCTCGCACGCAGAGTCACCGACGTCGCGGCCAGGGCCGTGATCAACCGACGCCTCCCCGAACGCTCGATCCTCGCTGCCCGGGGCACCATCCTCGGCATGATCGAGCGCCCCAACGCCCCCTTCGGCTGCGCCCTTGGAGCGGTCGCCTCCGCCATCGCTCCCTCGCATCCCGCTTGGATCGCCCCCTTCGGCAACCAGGAGTCCATCGCGCGCGCAGGTTCCGAGGCCGCCGCTCGCTGGTCTGCCCTCGCCGACGGCCCCTTGCGCGTCGCCGTCCTCGCCAACGTCGATCAGGCCCAGGCCGATGCCGCCATCCGCGCCGCAGACCGCTGGATGCTCCGTCGCGTGGATCAGCCTCGCGCCTGCCCCCCCCTTCCACCCGCTTCCGCGCCGCCCGTCATCCCGCGTGAAGTCTCCCTGCACCTCGACGACGCCTCCCCGGCTGCCGTCATCGCCGTGCCCGTGCAGCAGCCGGATCCCGACACGCTGGCGATGCTCGATCTGCTGGCCGAAGGGCTCGACGGTCCCGACGGTTGGATCGCGAAGTCCCTCGCCTCTCTCCCCGGTGCCTCGGGCAGCGCGCGCGTCGTCGGAGGCTCACGCCTCGCCGCTCTCCTCGTGGATGTCTACGCGCCCGAAGCGCGGCTCGACGACACCGTCCGTCAAATCCGAGCCACCCTGGAGCGACTCGCGCGCGGCGCCGCTTCGCCTGCGAACCTCGAGCGCGCCACGCGACGCCTCGCGGAACGCGAGCTGAACGCACGCCTCGACCCCCGACGCCGCGTCGCCGACCTCTGGTCCAGTCGCCTCCAACGCTCCGCTCCCGTCTCCCTGGACCGCTGGAACAAGTGGTTGAGCGCCACGCTCGTCGATGCTTCGTTGTCCGTCGTGCGCGTGTTGCCCGGCGGCAACGCCCCCCACCTCGACTGACCGCGTCCCCTCAGCTCGCCCCCTTCTCCTGCGCGGCATCCGCAACCGCCCGCGCCGCCCGCGCTACCACCGTCTCGTGATCGTGCGCCCCCGGCGGCTCCTGCAGGTAGTACTCGCTGCGCAGGTACGATTGGGCCGCGTGGTGCACCAGGATCTTCAGCACCGCGCCAATCGGCACCGCCAGAAGCACCCCCACGAAACCGAACAGCGTCCCCGCCG
Organism: Myxococcota bacterium; assembly: GCA_022703255.1. Taxonomy (GTDB): domain Bacteria; phylum Myxococcota_A; class Polyangia; order Polyangiales; family Polyangiaceae; genus JACRCQ01. The sequence continues at coordinate 10,425 of JAKLDZ010000179.1, forward strand.
CCATCATCGTCAGCAACACCTCGATCGGCTTCAACCCGACCGCCCCTCCCACCACGCGCGGCGTGATGATGAACGCATCGAGCAACTGCACCGCTCCCATCACCGCGATCACGCCCAGCACCGTGAGGATCCCGGAACCCTCGAGCACTGCCAGGATCAACGCCACCGAGAAGAAGAACCCGAATCCCACGTAGGGAACGAAGGCGAACAGGCCGGTCAACACCCCGATCGGAACCCCCAGCGGTATCCCCACGAAGTGCAGTCCCACCGAGTACAGCGTCGCCAACACGATGTTCGCCGTCACCTGCCCCCGGATGTACTGCCCGAGCGTGCGGTGGATGTCCGACGCGATCGACGACACCTTCGGGTAGAACCGCCGCGGCACCAGCTTCGCCGAGCGCGTCACCACCGCGTCGAAGTCGATCAGCAGGTAGATCGTGAACACCGGAACGATCAGCACGCCGACCGACAACGCCAGCGCACGGAACGTCCCCGTCACCGCCCCGCTCAAGCCCCCGAGCACCATCGGTCCCTGCGTGCGCAAGGC